>CAYWFZ010000004.1:0-68899 GCA_964458035.1 uncultured Muribaculaceae bacterium
AGCTTTAGTAGCAACTCTACCTAAAGTTAAACCTTCAGCATCTAATACATACCAACTACGTTTTACAGTTTCTTTTTTCTCCATGAATGTATTCTTCATAAAAATTTTCCTTTCTTAAATTCTCTTATCTCATAAACTTCCCACATCTATTTCGAATCAAGAATATAAAAAATGTACCAGCTTAAATTATAAGATAAGTGCTATTATTTGTCAAACATATTTTAGTATTTTTTTAAGAAACTACGGCATTTTTACTAAAAATCACTGATTATTCTCTTTATTATACAAATTCTTATATATAGAAGAAGATTTCAATAGCTCTTTATGAGTTCCTTCTTGTACAATTGCACCATCATCTAAAACTAAAATACGATCTGCATCCATTATAGTAGATAGACGATGCGCTACTATTACAATTGTGAATTCGCCCTTCATATTTTTAATCGACTCTTGAATACTTGCTTGAGTTTCATTATCAAGTGCAGATGTTGCTTCATCAAATAGAATTATCTTTGTTTTCATTAGAAGTGCACGTGCAATTGCAAGTCTTTGTCTCTGTCCACCTGATAAAGTTACTCCGCCTTCTCCAACTAATGTATCATAGCCATCTGGTAAGGTCTCAATAAAGTCATCTAATGCAGCAATCTTACAAGCATTTTTAATCTCTTCATCTGTTGCATTAGGTGATGTCAAAAGCAGATTCTCCTTAATTGAAAAATTAAATATATAGGGGTTTTGAGTAATAATTGATATATTATCACGAATTGATTCACAATCAAGTTTAGTTATATCTATTCCATCTATTAAGATTTTACCTCTTGTTGGATGATAAAGATAAGCCATTAAACTAAATAAAGTAGTTTTACCAGCACCACTTTTACCAACAATCGCGACTGTTTCATTTTCTTTGATATACAAATTCAAATTCTTTAAAACACTCATATTATCATTATATTCAAATGATACATTTTTAAATTCAATATTTCCAACAATTTCATCAATATGTTTCTTTCCAAATTTTTCTTTCTTAAATTCATCATCGTATATTACTTCATATATTCGAGATGCAGAAAGAGAGAATGTCTTTAGATATTCTGAAAGATTTGCGATACCATCAAGTAAACTATAAACTTTTCCACGATAATTATAAAGTATTATAAAAGTTGGTATAGTTAAAAGATTATTCTTACAAAGGTATACTCCCAAAACTAAAAAAATAAACGATAAAATATTTCTAACTACATTTTCAAATATATCGTATATATTTCGCGTGTTTATTAGTCTCGAATTTTCATCTGCAACACTTCTAATTTTATCATTCATTGAAGATAAAACTGCCTCACTTGCATTTAGTACTTTTATATCTCTGATACCTCTTATTACTTCGGTTGATAAACTTGTAACATTTTCTTTTAACTTCATCAATTCTTTTTGAATTTTATATCTTCTATTTACTCCCTTTCTATGAATTAAGTAACACACAAGAGTAGTAAATATAGAGAAGATGAAGATATACTTATTTAATATAAATATTGTAATTAAAACTCCCATATTAGATATAACATAACTTATCCAATAAGCAAATTCCATAAATACACCAGATATATCTTCGGTATCTTTATTTATTCTATTAATAAATAAACCACTTGATGAATTATCAAGTTCTTGTACTTCTAAACTAAGTATAGATCTTGTCAAATCCATTTTAATTGCTTCAATTGTTATATTAAATATCTTTTTATAAAATACTGTTTTAAAAAAAGACATTAAACGTATTAACACTGAAAGAAGTAAAACTAATGCACCAGTTAGTAATAGCTGAGTAAAAAGCTCTGATGTAATATTTAATATTACTTGTGCAGAGACGATTGGCAATATAACTGAAATTATAGCTTCAACTATACTTACAGCCGCATACCCAAATAAATTTCCCTTAGCAAGTTTTATATATTTCCAAGTTCTTTTAAGATCTCGTATTAATATTTTTCTTTCTTCTTTTTTATCTTTTCTAGTCTTCTTGTTATTTTTATTCTTTTCCAAACGCAACACTCCTTTAATATTTAACATGTACAAGATATAAACCATTTGCAGGAACAGTCAAGTAGTTTCCTCTCTTCTTTAAATTAAGAATATCTTCTAACTCACTTGAAGTTATCTTTCCTTCTCCAACTAAGATTAAGGCACCAACTAGGTTCCTAACCATATATCTATAAAAACTTCTTCCTTCAAAGGTTATACTTAAAACACTCTTATTTTTAGTAAATTTAATAGATGTAATTATTGAATTATAATTTTCTCTTTTACCAGATGTAAAAGCCTCATATGAATGAGCTCCTAATAAAACTTTCGATGCTCGTTTCATTTTTTTAATATCTAAAGCTCTATTATAGTTATAAACATAATCATTCCTAATAGGATCAAACTCACCTAAATTAATAAGATAAGTATACGTCTTCGATTTAACACTAAATCTAGCATGAAATTTTTCATCAACTATAGCGACATCATTTACTTTTATATATGGATTCACTAGTGAATTTAAGGCATTCTTAAGTCTTTCAGGTGGAACACTCTGATTAAGTGCAAAAGATACACCTTGATCAAGTGCATGTACACCTCGATCAGTTCTACCAGCACCCTTAACTAAAACTTCACTCTTATTGATCTTCATAAGAGCTTTTTCGAGACTCGCCTGTACACTTGGTTTATTTCCTAGTCTTTGAAAACCATAAAACTTTGAACCATCATAACTAACACTCATATAATAATAATTCACTAGTATTCACTCCTATATATATCCTTTAATAATTCTTTAGAATCTAATGTATAATCCAACTTAGCGCCCCTCTTATTAGCTAACTTTATAAACTTAATTATTTCTGGGTCTTCTACCTCATTTAATTTAATCAAATCGCTTAATGATCCTTCAAAAGAAATATCATTATTTTTAATAACCATTATAGAATCAATTATTGCAGACATAAACACTAAGTCATTACTAACTACAATAATTGTCTTTCCATCTTTTTTTAACATTCTAATAATTTTAATCAATCTCTTCTGTTCTTTAGATGATAATCCAATATCAAAATAATCAAAAATTAAATTAGTCTTATTTAAAAGTAAAGCCTTAGCAAGTAAAACAAATTTAAATTCTGTTTTCGATAAATTAGATAACTTTATACCCTTTATTTCTTCATTTATATCTAAATACTTTAAAATAGAATCTACCCTACTATTGTTTTTGAATATACTTCCCTTTAAAAATCTTGATACCGTCCAGTTATCATCATACACAATACCTTCAATATCAACACCTAAATTAAGTAAATCTAAAACATCACCATAAAAACCCGTTACTTTATTTTTTTCAAACATACTATTATCTTTATCATAGTAAACTATTTCCATAACTTATCCACCAACTTCCGAGTTTCCATATATATTTTATCAACAACATTATAAAGTATTAAATTATGTGATAAATCGACAACAAATGGCAACTTTAAGCCCATATAGGGAAGTATGCTATTGCCTTCTAATATACTCTTAGGTGATCCACTAATAACAGCTTTAAAATTATTTAAAACAACAACATTATCTGATAAAAGTAATTCTTCAGAATTAGTAGTTAAATTAATAAAACTAATTCCTTTTTCCTTAATATATTTTAATAATAAATTTTTTTTATCTTCTTTTAAATAACTTATTAAGTTATCAACAACGAATATTTTAGGTTCAATTATTAAAAGAGAAAGAATTTTTATTAGAACTCTATCACACATATACAAAGAATATATCTTTTTATTAAGTAATCCTTTAATCTTAAAAAATGATGCAAAATCATCAACTTTTTTCTGTGATTCTTCTAAAGTTATTCCAAGCTTGTCTTGGTAGATTGTTAGCTCTGATGCTACGTATTCAGTATTAAAGTAATTATCATCCATTACAACTGCAATACTTCTTTTTAAAAAGGATATATCATATTCTTTTATGCATTTTCCATCAATATAAACATTTGAATTATCTAGTTTATTAATTAACTTTTTAGCTAAAACAGTCTTACCAGATGAAGAGGGCCCAATAACTGATGTAACTAAACCATTTAATTCAATAGATATATCCATATCTCTAACTTCCAAAATATTCATACAAAACACCATTCCCTGAAAAAACTTCTTACTCTCTATTATACAAAAAAAATAAATAAAGTTAAACATTTTTCAACTTTATTTATTTTTAATAATCTTAACAGCACCTGTTTTATCCATCATTGTCTTATCTTTTTCTTCACCATAATTTAAAGAAAGACCAATAACAAACACAAATCCCATGAAATATAACCATAACATTAAGAATGCTATATTAGATAAAGCTCCATAGAATAAGTTATAATTTCCATTATTTAATGCAATAAAACGATAAATATATGTTACAATTATCCACCCAATGGATGTGAATATTGTCCCCGTATTAATATGTGTTTTCTTTCTTACACGATCTGGTGCAATAGAATAAAATGCTCTCAAGAAGATAAACATTAAAATCCAAATGATAGGTCCCTTAAGTATATTAAATAATGAATAAATTTTATCGTAAAACGTTAAAAAACTTAATAATCCAATTAATCTATCACCAAATACTTGGAATACCAATATAACAACAAATATTAACATAATTGCAATTGTCATAAATATTGCTTTAATTCTTCTTTTAAGCCAATTACTTTGATTAATACCATATATCTGATTACTAATAAGTATTATTGAATTACATGCATTACTTCCAAGATAAAATAACCAAATAAACACCAAAGATAATCCAAAATCAATTGAAGATCCTCTAAGTGCAGGAACTATTAAACTAGCACTATCTCCAGGCATTATATCGTTAAGTACCCCAATAATATACTCAATATCTATTCCAAAGAATGATACACATAAACCAATAATAGTTATAATTGGTACAATGCTTATTAACATTGAAAATGCTATCTGCCCAGGAAGAATTCCCATCTCTGGTTTTTTTATTATCTCAATTATCTTACTTATATATTCAGTTAAGCTTTCCTTAGTTTTTTTACTTAAATAATTAAGATTTCTTTTAGTCATCGTTATTTTCCTCTAGCTCTTTATTTTGACGCATTTGAATACTTGCTTCATTAAATGCATCTTCAACCAACTTAGTGTCATCATCAATCATACTAAATCCCATAGCTACACCATTTTCATAAGGAAGCTTTTTAAACTCTTTTACTAACTTCTTCATATATGTAAGAATTTGTTTTTCTGAATATCCAATTAAGTATACTAAGAACTCATTACCATCAGTACGCATTATCTCTGAATTATCAAGTTGAGTTTTAATTAAAGTATTAGCAACAGCTTGAATCTGTTTATCTCCCTCTTCATGACCAAGAGTATCATTAAGTTCCTTAACTCGATTAATGTCCATTACAATACATGCTTGAGGATAAATCGTGTTTTTATTCCATACAGATAGTTTCTCATTGTAATAATTTCTATTCTTAAGTGAAGTAAGTAAATCAATATATTTTAATCTATCTTCTTTCTTAACTTTAGTATTAAGTTTAACTTGTTTACTATTTTTTTGAACAAATATAAATAGAAGTATTGATATGATAACAACAACTAAAATACCTTTAGCAATAAATCCTACTACCTTACCACTCTTTTCAACTTGATTATATGTGGTAACACCATTTCTAAGTAAATCTAGTGGATCTATAGTTTTAGTATAGGCACTAAATAATTTATAGAATGTATCAGTATCATTTTTATATCTGAACACATAATTATCATCTTCAACATTACCCTTGAATCTAACAGAGTAATTATCAGATATCTTACTAATATGATAATCATACTTATACTCATCAACTAATATAATATGAGATTTCTTTACTAGTGATTTTAAATCACTACTACGGTCATAAGTAATTATATTAATGCCTTCAATATCTTTAACATAATTATATATATAGGAATTTTTTAAAACATATACATCACGATTAGCAAGACCATTTATATTAGTCATGCTTAAGTCAATTGAATTATCAGCTACAACATAAAAACTAATATTTTTTAAAGCACCACAATCAATGTAATTTGTAATAATATCATAATAATTATAATATAAATCAATATTACCATTTATAGCTGCAGCCGCAAGTTCACTAGAAGTTTTAAATTTCTTATAAGTAAATTCTACATTTGAAAAATCTGAAAAACTTTGTAAGTATTGAGCAGTAATACCCCCATATTGACTACTAGCTAAAACTTCATAAGGTCTATATTCAGCAAATCCATACTTATAAACCTTGTTAGTTAAAGTATCTTCTTCAGCTTCTGTAATATTTAAGCAATCTATAAATAATTGATAGTTATTCTTATTATATGATTCATCATATTTTTTGTCTAAGAAACTATTAAACTCTTTTCTTAAAATGGAGTTTAAAACTTCATTATCACTTAACTCAAAATAATAATACTTATTTAAATCAGATATATGTGATAAAACATTTATGTTATTACCAACTAATTCATCTTTAAATTCATTTAATGGAACTAAAGCATAAGAAATAGTACCATTATTTAAAGCATCAGTTATAGCTTGATACGTATCATATCCGCTAAATTTATCATGTGCAACGTCAAAATAAGTTGCAACTTGATCTAAAGTACTATTGATAACTGCTACCTTTAGTTCAGGTATTATTGAAGTATCATTTATCAACCCAGTACTCTTACTTACCAATACATAATGATCTTTAAATAATAAAAGTGCATCTCTTTCATAGTTATTAGTAATTTGAAAACGATATCCTGTATTAACTGAAAGATAAGATACCATATTAGCATTTATTTTTAAATTAGCATCCTTTTTTAAATAATCTAAAAAATCAAAAAATACTCCCTCACCAGCTGTACCAAATACTGGAATATCATTAGGAACGGCTACACTAACTAAATTAGAGTTATTGTTATCAATCCATTTTCTTTCACTTATTGATAAACTATTTTCATCTACTATTATATTATAGATAACTGCTCCAATACCAAACGAGATAAGTACTAAAACAATACTTGCTATAATTATATTTCTTTTCTTTTTCACATATCTCACCTATTTCTTAGCTTCAGTAGTTGTAGTCTCAGTGTCGTATGTAAAATTTGTCCAAACTATATTCGTATTACCAGAATTCTTTGCACCTAAATAAGCACTTAAATTTTCTCTAGTAAACATAAATTGAATATCATAATAAGTTCTATTTTCTTCACTTATTTTATCTAAACTAGCAGTTGCAATACTTTGAATTTGTTCATTCTTAGTAGCAGGAGACATCTTAACATCTACATAAATAATTTTGCCTTGAAGTCTTACCTTAGCTTCTTCTACACCTTCTTGAGTCTTGTAAAAGCTTTCAAGTTCAGATAAAGAATTACCCAAATCATATTTATCAATATTTTCAAGCCTAGTGCCATATGCATCTGTAGTAAGTTGTCTATAAAAATAAACACAAACAGATACTCCCATAACTAAAATACATATAATAGAAATAATCATTAAAATACAATAAATTCTATTATTTTTATAAAACTTTTTCAATTTTTTGAACATATCTTATTCACCTCAAATTGTAACATAATTATACTACATTATATTCCATATATCAATTTATATTTGTTAATCTATAACTTCAAAACAAAGTCATCATAATCAAGATTGTACTTTAAATCTGCTATGTGAAATAATTCTTCAATATACCTAATTCTTTCATTTTCGTCTGTTTCAGTAACAGCATTATTAAATAAATTATCTGCATTATCAGGTATTAATCCATATGCACATTTTATAACATTCATGATTCTATCCAATGTTAAATAGTATATAGCATTGGAATAAGGTGTATTTTTAATTATATGGTCTTCAGCTGTAATTACTAAATGATTTAAACTAACGAGCACTCTTTTCATGCGATTGTCATCAAACACATCTTCTTCTAAAAATGCATCTTCATCAAACTTAATACCAACTAAGTATGAAAGTATTTTAACAATATATTCTTTTCTTAGTGAATGTTCTTTTTCCTGTAATGCATTCATATATAAATTTCTAAATTCAGAATTTGGAAGCTTAATTAAATATTCTTCTGATGCAAGAGATGGATTACTATAAAGCTTATACACCTTTAATTCTGGTATATTACTAACATTCATTTTTACATGCACTATCTTTCTTAAATATTCCAGTGCTTTAAAATATTTAAAACTATCATCTACTGGGCTTTCTAGATAATCACTTGCAGCATCAACTGCGAGTATAGCAGAAGTAGAATTAACTACTCTTTTAAATCTACCTATATTAACAGTTAATATGCTTCTTAAATATTCAATAGTCAAGTCCTTGTTAATAAGTACTTCCCCTCGCCTTAAAACAGATGCTATATATTCATTTCCATTTGCTCTTTCGTATACAATATGTCTTTCTACCTCCGGAATAGATAAAGCATGTATATCTAAATGGAGTCCTTGAAACATCTTAGCAACTCGATAATTATCATTGCCATCTAAAATCATTAATATATCAACATCACTTAAATTGCTAGAGTTTTTACTGACATAACTACCATATAAAATAAATGCTAATATTTTTTTATTATTTCTTAAATCATTTAAATCTATAAAATCATTAATTATTTCTTTTATTTCCATAAAGCTCACCCTCAAAAATGAAGCAAAACTATAATATCATAAATAAACAATAAAAAAAAGATTATAGTGAATAATCACAATAATCAAAGTTTTTACCCTTATTAAATACATGAAATATCTCTTCAACTATATTAATACGCGAATCCATATCAAATGCATCGAGAGCTAGACTAAATTTTTCTTTAAATAATTTCTCATCAACATATGGTGAATCTAAATATTTGCTATAAACATAATGTAATAAATTATAATATAAATAATCAGCATCATACGAATTCTTGATTAATCTTGATTCTACTTTATCAACACCCTTAGCAATATAAAGTAGATTAGTAAATGTATCTCTTGCATCTTCAAAAAGTGAACATTTTTGATGTTTTTCTTGTACCACAACAGTTTTATTTTCTTCTCTATAATCTTTATATCCAATGAATGATGAAAGTTCTTTAATAGATTCATCCATATCAGTTGGTTTCATTGCTTTAATAAAACACTCAATAAATTCTCTTGAAGGCAATTCAACCATATATCTTTCTGCTTTATTTTCATCGGTATATAAATCATAAGTTATACTATCAACAGTCTCAGGTAAATCATTCATATATAAATATACCAGTCTTAAATATTCAATAAACTCATAATAATGGTACATCTTTTCTCCGTCATTAGAAGAGTGATAGAGATATAAAAATTCATCTAACTGACTAATCCACTCAGGGTCTAAGTCATGATATTGCTTATTATCTGTCTTGCATTCATGAATCACAGTAAGAGCTTTATTAACAAAATTGTTATTATCCTTTTTTACAATACCATTAGTTAAAATACTTTCATAAAATGTTTTCTTATTTATTAAATCTGTTTTTAAATATCTCCTAAAAGCATCTTTTGACATCGCCATTGTTTCAACTAAAATACCATCTATATAACGTTGTTTTCTTTTATAATAGCCTTTCCCTTCTGGTATTATTACAAAAACATCTAAATCACTCTCTGGTTTGTAATCATCAGTTGCTCTGCTACCGAAAATTACTACTACATCACTTTCTTCATTACTTAAAATATTTGTTTCTTCTGCATACCTCAAAAAAAGTTCTTCTGTTGAAATACCCATACTTATTCACCTAAATAACTATTTAAAACTTTCAAGAACTCTTCTTCATTCCATATGTCTATTCCTAAACTTTCTGCTTTTGTAAGTTTAGATCCAGCATCATGTCCAGCTATAACGACATTTGTTTTTTTAGATACTGATCCAGCACAGTTTCCACCCAAAGACTCTATTTTATCTTTAGCCTCATCTCTTGTAATAGAATCAAGTGTGCCCGTTAAAACAAAAGTCTTACCAGTAAATGCTGTCTCTTCATCAGTCTCTTGTCCAAGATATTCCATATTTAAACCCAATTCTTTAAGTTCATCAATTAGTTTTAAGTTATCTTCACACTTGAAATAATCAACGACACTTTGCGCAATTACGTCCCCTACATCACGAATGCGGTTTAAAGTATCAAAATCGGCCTTAACTAAATTATCAATTGTTTTAAATTCACGAGCTAATATCTTAGCGGTTTTCTTGCCAACATATCTAATACCTAAAGCAAATAATAATTTTTCTAAAGAATTCTTTTTACTTTCTTCAATTGCATCAGTTAATTTACGTATTGACTTTTCACCAAATCCCTCAAGAAGTTTTAGCTCTTCAACATACTTATTTAAATGATATATATCACTTATTCTTTTAATATAACCTAGATTGTAAAAATCTTCTAACGTTGCATCTCCAAAACCATCTATATTCATCGTATCTCTTGAAACAAAATGAATTAAACTTTCAATATCTTTTTTTGAGCAATCATCATTCTTGCAATAATAAGCTGCATCCTTTTTTACTAACTCGCTTCCACATATTGGGCATTCATGAGTAAATTCAAATGGCTTAGAATTAGGATTACGCATTTCCATTACAACACTTTCAACTCTTGGAATTACATCTCCTGCTTTAATAATACGAACTGTATCACCTACCCTGATATCTTTAGTTTTGCAATATTCTTCATTATGAAGTGTTGCCTTACTTATTAAAGAACCCATTACCATAACTGGTTCTAATATAGCATTAGGTGTAACTTGCCCTGTACGACCAACAGTAAACTTTATATCCTTTAATTTTGTTTGAACAACTTCAGCAGGAAACTTATAAGCACATGCCCACTTAGGATAACGAATAGTGTTCCCCATCACTTCATGATCATGTAAATCATCTAACTTTATTACAACACCATCAATATCATATGGTAAATCTTTTCTAGCACTACCCTTTTCATGAATAAAATCCATTACTTCTTCAATTGATGAAACAAGTCTATTATTTGGATTAACTCTAAAACCTAAATCAGCCATAAATTCCAAAGCTTCATGATGTGTTTTAATTCCATAATCTTCTGGATCGGGTAAGTGATAAATCCACACTTCCAAATTTCTTTTTGCTGCTATACTTGAATCTAATTGTCTTACAGATCCAGCAGCTGCATTTCGACAGTTTTTAAGTAAAGGTTCACCATTTTCTTTTCTTTCTTCATTTAAAAATTCTAATGTTTTTTTGCTCATGTATATCTCGCCACGAACCTCAATGTCAATTGGTTTATTTAATTTTAAAGGAACTTGCTTTATTGTTTTAACATTATGAGTTATATCTTCCCCTGTAACTCCATCTCCTCTTGTAGCTCCCGAAACCAAAACACCATCTTTATATTTTAAAGAAACTGATAAGCCATCTATTTTAAGTTCACAGACATATTTAGGATTAATTCCTTCTTTTTTTATACGATTATCAAACTCGATTATTTCATCTTCATTAAATACATCTGCTAAACTCATCATTGGTATATTATGTGTTACTTTTTCAAATTTTTCTAAAATAACTCCACCTATTTTTTGAGTTGGAGAATCTTCTCTTACCCAATCTGGGTGTTTTTCTTCTATACTATATAACTCTCTTAAATAATTATCATACTCAGCATCTGTTAAAGTAACTGGATTATCTAATATATGATATTCATAGTTAGCCTTTGTAATTAATTCTACTAATTCATTGTATCTATCCACATTAATCACCTATATATATTATACCAAATAATAAACATTTACTCACTAAAAAACAAGATAAAATTTATCTTGTTCATATAATTATTTCCATAGATTATTTGGATAAACACCAGCATCAATTTCACTTAAAATAAATTTTTGTAATGCTTCTTTATCCTCTTTATAAGTCATACCCATCCAGTGAGCTTTAGTTGTTACTACATCAATTACCTTTCCATTTTCAATATCTTCATCCATAATATCAGGTAAAAGCATTTCATAATCTAGTAAATGTCTTTGGTTATTCTTAAATACATCATACATATCGTTTCCAATTGTATCAAGTATCTCTGGAGTAAAACCATTCATTAACATTGATACTGGATGATTATTTTCAACATAGAATACTTCCTTACTTTCATCAAGTGGAGTACATTTAACTTTATCCCCATCCTTTATACATGAACTTTCAGTAATTCTTTTAACTATACCATTCTCGTGTTCAATAACACCTCTTTTTACTGCACCATTATCACTTAATGTATCAGATATTATATATCCAGGAATTACATAATTATTTGAATTACTTAAGTGTTCTGATAAAACTCTAAATGCATCATCCCCATAAAAGTCATCAGCTGTAATAACTCCAAAATTACCATGAATAAATTCACGAGCAGCATAAACAGCATGTGCAGTTCCCCAAGGTTTTTTTCTTCCTTCTGGTACAGCGAATCCTTCAGGTATATCTTCAAGTCTTTGGAAAGCATACTCAACTTTAACCTTATCTTCTACACGACTACCAATAGTCTCCTTAAATACTTGATAATTTTCTTCCTTTATTACAAATATTATTTTATTAAATCCATAACGAAGTGCTGAATAAATTGAATAATCAATTATAAATTCTCCATTTGGACCAACAGGTTCAATTTGTTTCATACCACCAAATCTGCTACCCATACCAGCAGCAAGTATAACTAATGCTTTTTCTTCCATAAAATTCCTCCTAATGTTAAATAATTTATCTACTACAAAAATTATAACACGTAAAAAAGAAGATTAATATCTTCTTTCTATATTTTTTTTATACTTTTATGATTCTTCATTAGTTTCTTTATACCAGACTTAAATGCAACATCTATTAAAGTTCCATCGACCTTCACAACAACACCTAAACCCAAAGACTCATGTTCAATCTTATCACCAATTTTAATGTCATCATTACTTCCTTCAACATACATACTTTTTACTTCAATTTTTTCATCATCTATTTGTTTTTCTGCACATTCAATTAAGTCATTATCAATTTCTTTTATAAATCTAGAAGGTGGATTAACTGTATCTTTACCATAAAGCATTCTTCTTTTCGCATTTGTAATGTAAAGTATTTCTTTGGCACGAGTAATTCCAACATAACAAAGTCTTCTTTCTTCTTCAAGGCCATCTTCTTCTAAAAGCGAATTAGTATGAGGGAATATTCCTTCTTCCATACCAACTAAGAAAACAACAGTAAACTCAAGTCCCTTAGCAGAATGAATTGTCATTAAAGTAACTTCTTCTCCATCTTCTTTATGTTGAGATACATCCGCAACTAAACTGATTTCCTCTAAAAAGTCTCCTAAAGAAACATTTCCTTCTCTTTCTTCAAAATTAGATGTAATAGATTTAAACTCCATTAAGTTTTCAAGTCTTAGTTCATTTTCTAAACTCATATCTAGTGATAATTCTTCTTTAATACCAGTTTTTTCAAGTATCTTATCAATAAGTTCAGTTAAACTTGAGTTCTCTGCATCTAAAGACAATTCATCAATTATACGTTTAAATTCTAGTTCTTTCTTAGTCGATAAATTATCATACATTGAATTTCCATTAATTAAAGCTAAGTTATCTAAATTCTTAATAGCAGCCTCTCCAATACCTCTTTTAGGAACATTAATAACCCTTGTTAAGCTTACTGAATCATGATGATTATAAATTAATCTTAAATAGGCAATTAAATCTTTAATCTCTTTTCTATTATAGAAGTAGTATCCTCCAACAACTTTACAAGGAATACCTTTATTTAAAAGACCTTCCTCAAATACACGGCTCTGTCCATTAGTTCTATAAAGGATTGCAATATCACTTCTTTTATATCCTTCATCTAGCAATTTTTCTATTTCACTTAAAACAAGCGTAACCTCATGTTTTTCATCATAACTACGCATGTATTTAAGTTTTACACCATCACCTTTTTCACTCCATAATTTTAAATCTTTTCTCTGCATATTATTCTTAATTACACAGTTTGCTGCATTTAATATATTATTTGTACTACGATAGTTCTCTTCAAGCTTTATTGATACACATTCGGGATAATCTTTTTCAAAGTTAATAATATTTTTATAATCAGCTTGTCTAAAAGCATAAATACTTTGATTCATATCCCCAACAACAAATATATTACGCATTTTTGATGCAAGTAACTTACACATTTTATATTGTACAGGATTAGTATCCTGATACTCATCAATTAAGATATATGGATAATGTTCTTGATACCTTTCAAGTATATCCTCTCTATCCATAAAAAGAAGTGTAGGTAAAGCAAGTAAGTCATCAAAATCAATAACATTACTTTCTTTTAATTTAGCTTGATACTTATGATATACATCAACACATAGAGAATCAAACTGAGTATTAAAAACTCTATCCATCTCAGCATCACTAAGTAATTCATTTTTTATTAATGATATCTTATTTCTGATAACATAGGGACTGTACTTTTTAGGGTCAATATTATTGTTTTTTAATATTTTTTTAATGATTGACAATGAATCATCGCCATCTATAATGGTAAAATTTCTATCTAATCCACATTCACGATAATTTTCCCTAATAACTTTCAACCCAAATGAGTGAAATGTTCCAATAAAAGAATACACATCCCCATAAAGATTATAAACACGTTCACGCATTTCCTTTGCAGCCTTATTTGTAAATGTAATTGCTAAAATATTCGTATCTCTTATCCCATTTTCAATTAGATTAATAATTCTACTAGTTAAGACTTTAGTTTTTCCACTACCAGCACCAGCCATAACTAAACATGGCCCATCAATATGATTAACCGCCTCAAGTTGTTGTTTATTTAAAGTACTCTTATAATCCATATCGACCATCCTTACATAAAACAATTATATCACACAAACAATTGTTCAACAATAAAAAAAGAGAATATATTAATATTCTCGACAAATTAAATCTAAACACGCTGAGACTTAACTTCCACTGTATCTGTTACCTCTTCAGGTTCCCTTAAAGAATAACCCAAATTGACTAGCATACCTTCAATAGTCGAATTAACCAATTGCTCATAGAATAATATTTGATTCTCTATTGCTTCACTTATAATTTTAATATACGTATCACTACTATCTAATTCTTTATCACGATAAGGATATACAAATAGTTTCTTTAAACTAACACATAAATTGCTTATAATATTATCTAATTCAGAACTTAAGAATTCTTCATTAATGTCTAATTCAGCATCATTATTAACAGATGCTTCTATACCATTAACATAGTCCATAAACAAACTATCAATTGTTTTTAATAAATATTCCTCTATTACATATTCCGCTTTTTCATTAACACTGTACTCTTTTAAATTTTCTTCTACATCATTAGAAAATTCTGAATAATAAGCTGTACATTTACTTAATACAGTTTTTAAACATGTATCAGTATCAAACCTAGGTATTGAATTAATATCAAATCCTTGATTACTATCTTTTTTTAAATTTGCCTCGGCAGTCGCATAAATCGGATCACTTTCAACTTTGCTAATCATATCAGTTATCTCGCCGATTTGTTTATCAATTTCTCTATCAAAAGAACTACGTCTTACAACTCCCGTAAGTAAATTTTCATAAAATTCTGTATCATCTTTATACGAAGTTACTAAATCTTTAAATAAAGGGTTATTTTCATATAATTTAATAAAGTATGGTAAATCCATTTTTTTAATTCTCTTTAAAAAATCTTTCTTATCATTATCATTCTGCATAATAACATCAAAGTTTTCATCTTTATAATAAAAATATATTACACCTCTATCAACTACAACATTGTATTTAGGCCCGTCTATAGTTTCAAAGAATGTATAAGTTTTAGCGATTGGTGAAAATTTAAAATCTTCATTAATATTACTGAATCTCTTACCATTTTTTTTACCCTTATTAGTAACTTTTTTCTTCCCCTCTTCAAATGAAATAATATTATCTTTAGCAAAATCAACAAAGTTACCTTTATATCTATTTTGGCAAGTATATAAAACAGATTGTTCTAAAAAATCCTTTAAAGAAACTACAAGTCCACTTTTTAGATTAACTGTCTCACACGACAAATCCATATAAGGAAATACTTCTTCAAGTAAATATTTTTTAAAAGGTTCATCTACCCCGCAATTATTGAATGATTTATTTAGAACATCAGGTTCAAGAATATCTAATACTTTTTCTTCCATAATCAACCATCCCAATCCTAATAACATTATATCAAAGAATATTATAAATTTTCAATTATATTAGTAAACAAAGTATCCGAACAAAATTATAATAATATTCTAAATTCTAATACCCCTTTCATTTGGCTTAGCTAACTCATCATTATTTGAAGTATTAGTTTTTTCTCCTTTCACTAACTCACTTAAAAGAGAAGAAACATTATTATTTACATATGTTAATCTTCTATTTAGTTCTGCATCAATTGAGTTTACTATCATATTCGCTGGTAATAAAGAACTAGATTTTAACAAATTACTAGAGAAATCTTTAACTTTAGCACTTAATATTTGAATTTGTTCAGCACTTAAATAAGGATTTTCTAAAGCTTTATTTACTTTCTCTTCTAAGCATTTAGTAAAAAACAGGTCAAGTTCAGTACATTCTTTTGCTACTTTATTTAAATCCTTACTAGTTTTGATTTTATGCATTTTTTCTAAAACCATATACATTGGGGGATAAAGACGATTGCTAGCAAAAGTTGCATCTGCACAATCTAAAAAACTATCAAAATAATCATAAACAACAATAGAATCATTGTACATAGAATAAAAATTTCTCTTATCCCCTAATATAATTTTCATCATACGAGCATATGGCGTAATCCTATAATTACTCGATTCATAATTATAAACATCTCTTGATATACCATTACCCATATCATATGAAAATTGACTACTTTCAACCCCTGTTACGGATAAAGCTTCATCTTCATTAAATATTTCATCTAAATAAGTTGTATAAGAATTTGGAGCATAGAAATTTCGTGCTTTTTCATACTTGTCCTTCTTACGAACTACATCCATACCCTTTTTTGCAATTGTTAAATCACTCTGCTCTAAATCATAATAATTTTTAAAAATATCAGGATAATGTGTTGCTAATCTATTAAGTAACTCACTAAACTTAGTATCATTAAAACCAATACCTCCTTCAAAAGAAGTTTGTAAAGCATGCCCTATTTCATGATTAAACACTTTTCTCGTAGATGATGCTAAAACTTTATCATCAACTTGCATCCGACTTTCTAGTTTATCTTTTGTTATACTTTTAATAGACTCGTAACTATGCATATTAAGTTCCTGCCTAGAATTTACATATTCCCCCTTACCACCATCTAAATTAAGTCCACTTTCAATATTATAATTTCTTATATTGTTAATAAACCGATTTAAAAAGAATAAAACTATAGACCCATTGTTTTTAACTATTTGAGTTTCAGAAGTTTTAGGTACGCTTTGATTTTCATACATTAAAGCACGCTTCCTTATATTATTTATAAAAAGGCCTTCTAAAGAAGGATTTAAACTATAAACACTAATGATTTCTCTAATAGCAAACTCAAGTATATTCTTTTCATTAATAGTTATCATACTTAACACCTTACAAGTATTATACCAAGAAAAAAGAGAATAATTTATCTTATCCTCTTAATTTAGCATTTAGTTTACTTGTAACGTCATCTATTACTTTATTAAATACTTCCATTACTTCATCATCAGATAAAGTTCTTGTTGGATCTGAGAAAGTTAATTTATAAGCCATAGATTTCTTTCCTTCTTCTACATTTGGATAAAGGTCAAATATCTGTGTTCTCTCAAGCAACTTACCAGCAGACTTTTTAATAATTGTTTCAAGTTCTAATGAAGTAACATTATTATCTACTATAAATGCAACATCTTTAACTATTCCAGGGAACTTAGATATATCTTTATATTTCATAGACCCAGTTCTAATTGCAAGTAACTTAGTTAAATTAATTTCTAAAGCATACACATCATCTTTAGATACACTTGGATGTAATTTACCTATAACACCAACAGAAGTTCCATTAACATTAATTTCAGCAGATTGTCCAGGATGGAATTCATTAGATACTTTATCACTTTTAAGTAATGAGTATCTTCCTTCATATCCTAAGAAATATAAAAGTTCTTCCATAACTCCTTTAATATAGTAGAAGTCAACTTTCTCTCTTTCAATTCCTAAATCATATTCGCCAGCCATTAAAACAGCTAACTTCTTGTCTTCTTTGTATTCATCATTTTCTTTATAGAAACATTCGCTCATCTCAAAAATTGATATATTAGAATTATTTCTAGCTTTATTGTATTTATAAATTTCATTTAATGAATAAAGTAAGCTATATCTTAAAGTATTCTTATCTTCACTCATTGGGTCATTAAGTGTTACTGGAGTAAATTCATCAGTTGTAAATAAATGAACTTTATCATTAGGAATTAAAGTATAACTCATAGTTTCATTCAATCCCATATCAGCAAGTTTATGCTTTATAGCTCTACTCGTCTTATCGTAAGATCCACGAATAACATCTAATACAGGAAGTTTTCCTTTAATATTATCCATTCCATGAATTCTTCCAACTTCTTCAATTAAATCTTCTTGAATACTAATATCAAGTCTTCTAGTAGGTACAGTTACACTAAGGCAAGTCTTCTTATCTTCTACTTCAAAACCTAAACGTTTAAATATCGAAATAATTTCTTCCTTACTTATACTTACACCTAAAACACTTTCTATCTTTTCTTGAGTTATATCAATTTTCTTATCTTTAATATCTATATTATTATGCTCAACTATTCCGCCAACAACTTCCGCATCAGCATAACGTTCTAGTAATGCACAGCTTCTTTCCATTGCCATATAAGTTCTTTTTGGGTCTAAGCCTTTTTCAAATCTATTAGAGGCTTCACTTCTTAATATCTTCTTGCTAGTTTTTCTAACCTTAATAGCATCAAATATGGCTGATTCAATTATGATATTTTTTGTATCTTCCTCAACTTCAGTTGAAAGTCCACCCATTACACCTGCAAGACCAACTGCTTTTTCTTTATCAGCAATAACAATATCACTTGTTGATAACGCCCTAGTTTGATTATCTAATGTAGTAAGTTCTTCTCCATCAGTAGCATTACGTACAATTAATGTGTCACCTAAACGATCAGCATCATAATAGTGAAGTGGTTGACCGGTTTCTAACATAACATAGTTAGATATATCAACAACATTATTAATTGGTCTAATGCCCGATGCAATTAAACGACTCTTAATAAATTCTGGGCTTTCCTTTATAACGACATTCTTAACTTTTTTAGCAAGGAAAAGATTACAATCATCTGTTTTAATATCTACTTTAAATACATCATTAACGTTTTCTTTATTCTCCTTATAAGCTAAGTCAATATCCTTTACCTTTTTTTCATAAATTGCACCTAATTCATAAGACAAGCCAATAATACTTAAAAGGTCTCCTCTATTAGAAGTTAATTCAAAATCTATTACTTCATCTTTTAACCCCATTACTTCTAGTGGATCTATTCCAACTGTAGTATCATCAGGTAATTCATGAATTCCCGTATGATCTTTTTCTTCTAAGTATTTATTATCAAGGCCTAACTCACACTTAGCACAAAGCATACCATTAGATTCGCATCCTCTGATTTTGCCTTTTTTAATCTCTCCTCCTGGAAGTTTTGCACCATCTAAAGCAACTACAACTTTTAAGCCAACTCTAACATTAGGAGCACCACATACAATATCTAAAACTTCTTTTCCAACATTAACCTTACAACAATGTAAGTGATCAGAATCGGGATGATCTATGCATTCAATTATTTCACCAGTAATAAGATTAGTACAATCAATTAAAGGTCCAGCTGAATCATATTCATTACCAACACCAGTCATTGCATCAGCTATATCATTAATACTTAACTTATCATCCAAGTCAATATAGTCTTTAACAAAGTTTCTACTTAATTTCATTAGTCTTCATCCTTTCTATCAAATTGTTCAATAAATCTTATATCATTTCCATAAATGGTTCTAATATCAGGAATTCCATATTTAAACATTGCAAATCTATCTATTCCTGTACCAAAAGCAAACCCTTGATAAACATTGGGGTCATATCCACTCATAGTTAAGACATCTGGATGTACCATACCAGCACCTAATACTTCAATCCATCCAGTTTGTTTACAAAGATTACATCCTTTTCCACCACATTTAAAACATGTAACATCTACCTCGACAGATGGTTCAGTAAATGGGAAATAACTAGGTCTAAATCTTACTTGAGTTTTTTCACCTAAGATTTTCTTACAAAACATTTCAAGAGTTCCTTTTAAATCAGCCATTGAAATATTTTTATCAATTACTAAACCTTCAATTTGCATAAATTGATGTGAATGAGTTGCATCTTCATCTCTTCTATATACTTTACCTGGACATACTATTCTAATTGGTCCTTTATCTTTATTTTCTTCCATTGCTCTAACTTGTGCAGTAGAAGTTTGACTACGAAGCAAATAGTTTTCAACTTCATCTTGTAAATAGAAAGTATCTTGTGCATCTCTTGCAGGATGTCCCTTAGGTATATTAAGTTTTTGGAAACAGTTTTCATCACTTTCAATCTCTGGACCTGAATAAACTGTATATCCCATTGATACGAATAAATCTTCAAACTCCTCAGTTAATCTAGTCATTGGATGAAGTGAACCTCTTTTTATCTTTTTACTAGGTAAAGTGATATCAATAACTTCATTCATTAACTTATCATTAAGAATTCTATCCTTTATTTCCTTCTCTTTAGCGTCTAGTATTTCTGTTACTTCATTTTTTAAAGTATTAGAAATCATACCTACACTTTTTCTTTCATCAACAGATAAATCTTTCATATTCTTAGTTAATTCAGTAATTCTACCAGTCTTACCAATATATTTAGATTTTAATTCAACTAAATCTTGTAAAACTTTAACAGATTCAATTTCACTTAACAAAGATGATTTAATTTCATTTGCTTTTTCTTGCATAATATATTTCCCTCTTTCTAAAATAAAAAAAGCCCTGAATCTAGGGACGAGTATTCTCGCGGTACCACCCTAGTTCATGACTCTCATGCTCTTAATATTCCTTAACGCGAAATCACGGTTCAATGCTCCTATACCTGAAATTCATTATATAAATTAATTTAGAATACTTTCAGCCGGTGATATTCTTTCTCTAATAAATACTTTATATAACTACTATATGCATAATCATCGCATCACTAAGCATATTTTATAACGAAACTTTATTTAAGTCAAATATTTTTTATGCCGTCTTAATTACTACATTTTCTGTAGTCCATGAGGACGGACATTCAACCCCATAACCTTTTAGCACCATGTTCTGAGCTTTAGCATCTTTTACTTTTACAATTGCCTCTGCTGGCATATTATTAAAAACATCATATTTATGTGACATATTGCTTGTATCAAATGAACTTATATCCAACATAGTTAAATTAGTACATCCAGCGAACATCTTATTCACACAACTAACCTTACTCGTATCAAAACTACTCAAATCCAAAGACTTTAAATTCTTACAATTCATAAACATTTCTTCCATATTTGTTACATTGCTTGTATTAAAGGTACTAAAATCTACTATTTCTAAAGAACTACAGTCTCTAAACATCCAATGCAAACTTGTTGCACTACTTGTATCAAAGCTGCTTATATCCAAATTGACTAAAGATTTGCACGCATTAAACATCGCAACCATATCCGTTACATTTGAGGTATCAAACGAGCTTAAATCTATTTTTATTAAATCATAACAATAGGCAAACATATTTCCCATTTTTATAACTTTATTTGTATTGAAACTGCTTAAATCTAATTCTATTAAAGAATCATTAGAAAAAAACATACATCTCATATTCTCCACGTTACTTGTATCAAAGTGACTTAAATCCAAACTAGTTATACTACTGCATCCATCAAACATACTTTCCATATTTATCACTTTAGCAGTATCAAAATTACTTACATCAAGGATCATTAGACTACTACAATGATAAAATAATCTTTCCATTGAAGTTACATTTCTCGTATCAAATGATCTTACATCCAAATTGTGCAAATTATTGCATCCTTCAAACATACTTGTCATATTCGTTACGTTAGACGTATCAAAATTACTTGTATTCATTTTCAATAAAGTAGTACATCCTTTAAACATGCTAGACATATCAGTTACATTCGAGGTATCTAGATACTCTAATCCTTCTATTTCTAGTAAATTTGAAAAATAAGAAAAAAGACCTGAACAGTTTTGACTTGCCTTTACACCTGTAATAGATTGAATATATAGTATATATTTGGGGCCTGAATCTGGAAACATCTCATTCTTAGTCTTCTCAATATAAACATCAAATTCTTCATCTGTTGCCTCTTGCTGTTCTACAGCATATTTTTTTAAATTCCTCAATAGTCATTCCCAATTCTAATTCTATATATTTTTCAAAATAATTGTTTTTTTCTTTGTCTGACAAACCAAAAAATCTATTTTTTAATAATGCAAGTTCAATAAGAGCTGAGCCCTCAGTATTTATATCATTACCTTGCCTTTCAACAAGATTCTTTATATATTCTTCTTCAGTCATTCCTGTTAATACCATTAATAGTTCTTTAAATTTTACATCTTTTTCTTCATCTGATAAAACAAAAGGAACTAGATAGCCCATTACGCTTCCATTATGTTCTTCAGATAAATCAAATGTTAGGTCATCTGTTGTTTCATGTGGAATAACTTTATTTTCAAAAGTAGTTTTTAATACAGCATCCCTATATGCCCACAACCCAGTTGGCTCGGTCTCATCATTTGTAGCAGTCATCATTACGCCACCTTGGCTAAATGGTTCAATATATTCTTCTCCTAAAGATTCTCTTTTTTTAGCATTAGCATTTAGCTTACATTCTATATGAAACTCCTTTTGTTCATTTACCACCTTTTTTACTGAAACAATTAATGTACCTGTCTTTGTTTCTCCAGCTAAAACATTCATCTCTTTAGGTTGAAAATCAAATGATATGAACTCATTATCATCAGAAGAAAAGGCAATAGTTACATTAGCATCATAGTTTCTCGACGTATTTGTGACGTTATATATTAGAGTTGTTGACTCTCCTAGTTCCTTAAGCTCCTTAGAAACAAATTCTATACGCTGTTTATCGTCTGATATAAAATCCTTTCTTATCAATCCATCAAGTTTTGCACTTGTAAATATTACATTGAAATCATCTTTATTTTCTCCTATACCAACAAGCCCATTAATCACAAGTGTTGTACTAACAGCTGCAAAACCAATTGCTAGAAAAATAATCAATATGATTATTATATTTCTTCTTTTCATATATACACCTACTACTATTACTACATTCATTGTATCAAACATTTGATGGACTAACACTACTTTAAGTGTATAATGACATATTGATTGACAAAAAAAAGAAGCTTATACAGCTTCCTTAATTACTACATTATCTACTGTCCATCCAGTTGGTCTATCATTACTGCCTAGTGCAAGAGCCCAATCTTGTACAGCTTTATCTTTAACATATACAGTAGCAGAAGAGTTAACCCCATCAAATATATAATTTTTACTAGAAATAGAATTAATTCGTTCATAATCTAGATTACTTATATCTAATGTTATTAAACTATTACAATTAAAAAACATAAAACGTATATCAGCCACATTTGACATATTTAAAGATGAGAGGTCTAAATTTTTTAATTTTTTGCAATTCGAAAATAGTTGCGACATATCAGTAACATTACTTGTATCTAATGCAGTTAAATCCAAGCTTATTAACCCCTCACACTTTTCAAACATCGAACGCATATTTGTTACATTAGATGTTTGAAAATCACTTAAATCTATACTTGTTAATACGCTACATTCCCTAAACATATTAGACATATTTGTTACATTAGATGTATCAAATTTAGTTAAAACTATATTTGTTAATTTGCTACATCTGAAGAACATGCCCGACATATCTGTTACATTAGATGTATTAAGACCTTCCAAGTCTATTTTTGTTAGACCACTACAGCCACTAAACATGTCAGACATATTTGTTACATTGCTTAAATTTATTGATTTCATATTTATATCATTTAAAGCCATACACGATTCAAACATATTAGACATATTTGTTACACTGCCTGTGTCCAATGGAGTTAAGTCTATACTTGTTAACCCCCAACAATTTAGAAACATCTCGGACATATTTGTTACACTGCCCGTGTCCAATGGAGTTAAGTCTATACCTGTTAAACCGCTGCATCCCAAAAACATACCCGACATATTCGTTACACTTGAAGTATTTAATGAGGTTAAATCTATATTTGTTAAATTTCTACAATTCGCAAACATTCCAGACATATTGGTTACCTTACTTGTATCTATCGAAGATATAGTTAGGCTTGTTAATGAACTACAATTTCCAAACATTCTAGTCATAGCTGTTACATTACTCGTATTTAACGGAGTTAAGTCTATACTTGTTAAGCCAGACTCAGAAAACATTTCAGACATATTTCTTACACTGCTCGTATCTAGTAAAGTTAAATCTATAGATTTTAAAGCATAGCATCTGCCAAATAGCGAGGACATATCTGTTACATTTCTTGTTCCATAAGAAGAAAACAATACAGATGTCAAAGCAATGCATTCATAAAACATTGAAGACATGTTTGTTACACTCGACATATTTAATGAAGATAAGTCAACAGCCAATAATGCCCTACAGAATTCAAACATTGAGGACATATTAACCACATTACTTGTATTTGCTGATGTTAAATTTATACTTGTTAAACTGCTGCATTCGTAAAACATTCTTGCCATATTAGTTACATTAACAGCATTAAGTCCCTCTAAATCAATTGTTGTTAAACTACTACAGTTGCTAAACATGTAAGACATATTTGTTACATTATTTATATTTATAGATTTTAAATTTATATCATTTAAAGCAGTACACCCCGCAAACATATAACTTATATCTGTCACTTTTGAAAAGTCTATTTGATTTAAGTCAAAGCTTGTTATACTTTCACATCTACTAAACATAGATTGCATAGAAACGGCATAACTTGTATCAAAATACTGCATATTTCTTATCTCTTTTAATTCTCCGAATCCTGCAAATAAACTACTCGAATCATAATTAGCATAAACCATCTCGTTTCCTTGAATATATAAAGTATATCCATTTGTTGTTTCAGTCATACTACCATCACCATTACGCAAATAATGTGAATCTTCAAATGTATCTTCATTTTTTACTAAATACGCCATTACAGATCTGTCTTGTGCGACTGACACATCAAACGACATAGTTCCTTCTTCATCATGCGAGTATAAAGTGTTTTCAAATTCAACTTGGGTTATTACACTAGAATTCTTCCAAAAGAATCTTTCAGCAGCAGCAGCTCTAGTTCTAATTGAATTTGATGGGAATCTAGACATCATCATTCCTGGCATACCATATTTTGTAAATTCTCCAACACTATCTCGCGCTAAAGCTTTTGCACCTAATGTAAGACTTACTTTAATTTCCTTTGGCTCAGTTAATGCCTTTTTTAATCTAATACGTATACCCCCATAGTTGCTTTCTCCTGCTGCTAATTGCATAGTACTTGGCTCATATTCAACATCTACTAAATCATTTTCTTCTATATTATATGTAAAATCTATATCTGCATCATAACCTTTAGAAAAATTGGTTACTTCAAAAATTAAAACATATTCTTCTCCAACTGTCGATAACTCATATGTTTCAAATTCAATATTCTTTCCTTCATTAGTTATAAAATACTCACTTACATCTTCATCATACACCATTGCTTTTGTAAAAATTACTTTAAAGTCATCTTTGTTCTCGCTTATACCAACAAGTCCATTGATAACTAGTGTTGTACTAACAGCGGCAAAACCAACTGCTAGAAAAATAATCAACATAATTATTATATTTCTACGTCTTTTCATATACACACCTACTACTATTTATTCTATTGTATCAAACATTTGACGGTCTAACACCACTCTAACTGTATAATAGTTATCTAGTTTACGAATAATAGCGCACTTTCATGTCAATAAAAAAAGAACTACAAGAGTTCTTTTTAAACATATATTAATATTGCTAATATAACAAAGATTACTAATAAAATTGCTAAAGCAAATTTCCAAATAAATTTGAAGTAATCTTTAAATTTAATATCTAAGCATGAAAGACCTAACATTAATATTGCACTAGTTGGAGCAATAAATTGAATTACACCATAAGCAGATTGTAATATTAATGCAGCAACATTTGCATCTTTAAAGTTTAGGAATACAGAACCAACCGTACTAACAGTATATTGGAAATCAACTGCAAATAAACTAGTTAATGCACCTGATGCAAATAATGTGGCAAAGTTGTTTCCTAAACTCATGATTTTATCAACAAAGAATGATATTGTTGGGAATATAATTGAAATCTCTAATACTAAGTAAACCATCATTAGAATTGCTACAGGTTTAACAATTACTTTAAATCCTTCAACATATTCATCTAACATTTTATCAAATGGAACATGGTAAACAAATTTAATTACTAAACTAGCGAATAGTAATAAACCAGCACCAGCAAGTAGATCCCATTCACCAAATGGAACTAATGAATTTCCTAAAATATAAGAATAAACATTTTCACCAAATAGTGTTGCATTTTGAATCCATTTAGTTGCATTTGTAAATACTTTAACATTAAATGCAGCTTCCCATCCAATATAAGCAAGAATAGTAACAATAAATACTATTGCAAGAACAACTACTAATCCAACAGCAGATACTCTTCTTTTCTTCTTTTCTTTAGTTTTCTTTTTCTTATCTTCTGGCTTAACTTCTTTAATAGTTATAAATGGATCAACTAATAATTCATAAGCATTACCTTTTTTATCTTTACCTTTACTCATTCTTCCTAAAACGAAATAAGTAAGTAATAGATAAGCAACTGCAAACAACACGATAGTTGATGCAATCTCAAATCCATAAGATACGCCTAAACCATTAGTTGCATCAACTAAAATACCAGTGATTTTTGGTGCATAAGTAGCTCCAAGAATACCAACAAGTATTCCACCAAAAGTTGCAACTAAACCAGATACTTTATCAACATTTAATTTTGTAAGTATACTTATAACAAATGGAATAAGTGCAAATAATACTAAGTAATCTGTACTAATTCCTGCTAAAGCACCAAATACTAAGATTGATAAAGCAACTAAGATTTTTTCCTTTCCTTTAAATTTTGCTGCAATACTACTTGTTAAATTATCATAAGCTTCAAGTGATCCTATAAATTTATAGAATCCAGCAACAACAATAACAAACATAAATACAACAGTAAAATAAAACATTTGTAACAAACTATAAGTTGTTAAATCAAATAGTCCAACTCTGTTGAAACCATTGTCTGCTAAAGTTCCTGATGCGAAGTATGATGAACTTACTAACCAAGTTAATAATGTAGCAATTAAAACAAAAATTCCAGTAAGTTTGAATAAATCATGCTTTTCAAAAAACTTTTTCATTTCTAACCTCCTAACACAATTATACCACAATCTCCAAGCAGTGTATGAAAAATTGGTGAAAAAAAAGGACAAAAATTATCTATTTTTGTCCGTTTATATACTTTTTATACTCATTGTTAATAAGTTTCAATGTTTTAAACTCTTTATTTGTTCCACTTACAATTGAATGAAGTTCAGATGGAATTTGTTTTTGAAAACCTAACTCTTCAAATTTAGTCATAAGAATTCTTCCATCAAATGTCTTTCTCTTTTGACCATATGGTGTTTCTCTAAAAACTATTAAAGGAGAGTAAAAAACATTTTCTTCATCGATGCTTCTTCCATAATAAGATGTTTTACGATAAACAAGTGGTCCAAACTGTTTTAAGTATTGAAATCTTATATCATCAGGTAATTGATAATATGTATATGCTAAAGATGACTCAAGTGTTTTTCTTACAGTAACATCATATTTAAACTCTAATAAAGAATTAATGTCCCCTATATACTGTGAATACTCAATTACGTCTCTTGGATAGTTATCCTGAGCTGGTAAATAAGAAACTCTAGTTTCTAAAGTACCAAGTCCATTTGTTTTAATAACTTCTTTCATATTTGAATCAACTACATTATATATAAATTCAGTTGTTCCAAAAACTTGAAAAATTGGATCTTCTATATTTATAAAATAAGGATTTAATTTCTCTCCATCATCTTCTACAATTCCAATAGCTGACTCACCATTTGCAACATAATACTTTCTTCCCTCAAAAATACTTTCTGCAAGTTTATCTATTGAACCATTGACATCATACAATAAATCAATTTGTTTTTGAATACCTTCTTTTTCATTATCACTAACTAATCTAAATTCCATACCTCATCCCTCTTTAAGAAATTATCTTAACACATTTTAATAATATTTAAAACACTAAATACATAAATATATATCGAGGTGAAAAAAATGAATGGAACATATTATCCAAATCCCACATTCCCAAACAATATGACAAACTTCGCACCAGAACAAGAAGTAAGTACAAATACTCTGCCTATGGAACAAAGTTATATTGAAAATATCTTAAGATTAAATAAAGGAAAGAAAGCCAAAGTATTTTGCTCCTTCCCTGATTCAAATGAATGGAGAGATAAAATCTATAATGGAATTATTGAACAATCGGGTAAAGACCATCTTGTTATGTCATCTCCCGAAAGAGGAGATTGGTATTTAATTCCAATGATTTATGTTAATTGGGTAGAATTTGAAGAGCCAATTAATTTCAAAGTATTTTAAAGTATAGTTAAAAAATAATTTAGATTGTTTATTTCATCCCCTAAAGTAGTTACTCCAAAATGTCCAGGCATTAATGTTATATCGCTTGGATATTTTAAAATATTCTTTATACTCTGTTTCATATCAAAAGGACTTGCACCCATCATATCAGTTCTACCTATTCCCCCTTTAAAAATAAAATCTCCAACAAACATTACTTTATCATCTTTAAAATAAATACTTATTGAATCATCCATATGACCCGGAGTACTTATTACATCAAAAGAAAAATTTTCAATTACATGGTTACCTTCATTTAAATTGTGACCATTATAAAGTCTTGTATTATATTTATTTAAAAGTTCTAAAGAAGCACCTGTATGATCATCATGACTATGAGTAATAATGATTCCGAGTACCTTTTTATCACTTGATATATTTGATGCAATCAAAGAAGCATTATCCCCTGGATCAATTATTAAAACAGAGTTGCCCCTTTCTAAAATATAACAATTTGTTTGTAAACTCCCTACTATAACACACGTTATTTTCATCTAGTATATAACATCCTTTCATGATATAATTAACATAAGGTGATAATATGGAAATGATTTTAATTATACTCTTAACAATTATAATAATAGCGTCCCTTTTAGCTATGTCCTATATTATATTATACAATAAAATTCAATTTTCTAAAATCAGAATTGAACAAGCTGAAAACGTTATTTTAGAAGAATTAAAAAATAGATATGACTTGATAATAAAATGTAAAAAAGCTGTTGAAAAAAATACTAAAATGGATTTAACATTATTCTCTGACTTAGAGAAAACTAAACAAGCAAACATTACAAGTTATGATTTAGAAAGAAAAATAAATGATGCCGTTAATACTATTTATTTAATTAAAAATGATTATCCCAAAATTGAAGAGAAAAAAGATTTTAAAGAAGTCATTAGAAAACTAAATGAATCAGATACTAAAATAAATGCTGCTAAATCATTCTATAATAAACACAATAAAGAATTAATTACTTTAATAAAATCATTCCCATCTAATATAATTGCTTTAATTCATGGAATAAAAATTCAACCATTTTATGAAGCGGTTGAAATATTTAATGAATCAGATGATGGTATTAAAATCTAGTTGAATAATTAATAATTATTATGCTATAATTTAAATAAGTGAGAAGCAGATTATCTCTTGGGTATGATGCTTACCACGGTTGGTTACATCTTTATTCAGAAGAATAAGGATGTTTTTTGTTATCTAAATAGAATTAGTAACAAAATAGCAATCACCAGCGCAAAAATCGTTAAATCCTTGATATTGACCACTATATCACCTTCTTTACTGCAAATATAAAACCAAAACCCGCCCGAATTTTTCACCCAAGGCATTAAGAAAGTGATAAACATCTTTTTCTGCTTCTCGGTTGTATATATTAGCACAAGCATTCGAAATAATTTGTCGAATATTCTGTAGCATAAAAAGAAGATAACGAACGTTATCTTCTTTAATTTTATTTTTATTTTTTTAAAAAGACTTTTCCAGTAACTTTATTATAAATGAAAGAAACAAATAAATAGACTCCAATAATAACTAGAAAACTAAGATAAATAATAGAGAATGTTTGTTCATGTGATAATATCGCACGATAGGGATTATTTTTACTAATAGTTAAATCTACATAATCACCACTTTTAGCAGATGATTTAACATTAGCAACAATTCTTTTATATTGCTTACCATCTACCTCATAATTAACTAATGCATAAATATTCCCTCCTCTAGTCATTTTATCTTTATTGCTAGTTGATGTGGTATGTACTACACTTTCTACATATGATCTAACACTAACTTGATTACTTTTAGATATATAAGTATTTTTAAATAAAAATATACCTAAAATAAGTAACAATATATACATTAATATTGGCATTATAGAAAGAACTCTCTCGTATATTTTTAATTTCTTTAAAATAAGAACAATAAATCTATAAAGAAATAACACTAGAGATAAAGCAAACATACCAATTATTATAATTATATTAACAAGTAAATAAGATTTACTTGGATTATTTACATCATAAACCACTGTATGACTTTTTGTTATATAATCTGTACTGCTATAGCCACAAGCATCAAGATCATAACTACTACCATTAACTTCATATTTGTAACTAGTACATGGAGAAGTCTTACCAATATAATAATCAGTAGTATAACAGTCTGCAAAACGTATATTAAAAGGATTTATATCATACAAAAACATTAAAGTTAGACTGATTATTAAAAGCAAGGAAGCTACTATTAAAACTAATACACTACTTTTCTTTTTCATTTATATCCCAATCTATTGGATTTAATCCATTTTTCTTCAAAAATTCATTAGTTCTAGAAAATGGCTTACTTCCAAAGAAGCCATACCTTGCACTAAATGGAGATGGATGCGCACTTTCTATAACTAAGTGTTTAGGATTAGTAATAAATACTTTTTTACTTCTTGCAAAATTGCCCCAAAGTATAAATACTATAGGAGTATCTTTACTATTTAATAGTTTTATTACATAATCAGTAAATGGTTGCCAACCTAATTTAGAGTGACTATTAGGTGTATCTTTAACAACTGTTAAAGTACTATTTAATAAAAGTACTCCCTCTTTAGCCCATTTAGTTAAATCACCACTCTTAGCTGGTTCTATACCTAAATCATCCTTTAACTCTTTATAAATGTTTTTAAGACTTGGAGGAAGTGGTGTTGGATCCTGAACTGAAAAAGATAAACCATGAGCTTCACCTTCTCCATGATATGGATCTTGTCCAACAATGACTACCTTAACCTCACTAAAAGGAGTTAACTTAAAAGCATTAAACACATTCTCCTTTAAAGGATAAATTGTTTTAGTATTATACTCATTATTAACTACATTTAAAAACTTTTTAAAATTTTCACTTTGCTCTACTACAGTAAGAGCACTATCCCAATCATTACCTATCATAATTTTTTCCCTCTAATCAATTATTCTAATTTTATTTTTTTCCATTTCTTCAATTGAAATAAATTGTTTATAACATTCTACGGGATCATCTACATCCAAAGAAATTAAAATATCTAACGCAACGTCCATATCTATTATAAAGAAACATTCATCATCACTCAATATTTTGTTGATAAGTTCATACTTTTCATCTTTTGTTTCATCAAACTTGTTAGCAGATCTATCTCTTAGTTCTTCTATTTTCATCTTCATTATCAACTCTTTCTAATCCATAGATATTTTTATCATGTCCAAGTGGAACAATCTTTCCATTATTAACTAAACGATTCAATTGCTTAGCACTATATTTTTTATTATATCTCTTGCCAAAGACAACAAATTCAAAGCTACCATCTTCGATTTGATAAGAAACAACAAATCCTGCATATTTTCTATTAATTGAAACATACTTTTTTGAAACATTACTAAGTTCACTTTGCTCAAACACATTTTCATAAAGTAAATTAATATACTTAAACAATTCTAAATTATCTAAAGGTGAATTTCTTGCAACACTCATAAGAAATTTTATTTTGTCTGTTACAGTAGTTTTCTTAGAAAGATACTTACGTCTATATTCATCTGCATAATTTTTAATAAGACTAGTCTTAGTTTTATGTTTATATTTAATTTCTTCATCAGCTTTATCTAAAACATATGATATATCTTTATCAGGCTCCATACAAACAAACCCGGCGGTTTTAAGACCTAACTGGCATCTTGTTAAGTCACTCATGTATAAACCTTCTTCACCCAAGAATTCAGAGGTTGCATCTGCTCGCATAAATGTTCCATCACAATCAAATTCTACAAATGTATGTATTCCTTTATTGCGAGTCACCTTTGCGTTAATTCCACATCTATTAAGTAGATGCGCATAAATCATTGACCAGCTACTACAAACAACTTTATATTTTCTCTTTTTATATGAAATCTCACCATCATATATCTCTTTTGCTTTTTTTACTTCCAAATCTTGATCATATGACATAAATTGAACGTTATAGGTGCATCTTTTATTTAATTCAATATATAATTCCCGTGCAACAGTAAATTTATTTTTAGATAGGTCAATCGAAGAAAGAATATCACTTTCAAGTTCAGGTGCTAAATTAACAGAGACATCTTCACCCTTTAAAGTAACTAACCTTCTATATTCTAAAACATACTCTAGCTTAATTCTATTAAATCTAGCTGTTTCTTCTCTACTCAATGAGATATTTGTCTTCTTAAAATAATTAACATAATCATCTAAAGCAGCTAAGTAATCTATTAGATCAAGGGGAAACCAATTTCTACATTGATTAAAGTTTAAAAAGTTTTTAAATGTTTCTTCATCAGTTAATATTTGCTTTATATCATATATAGAAACCATAGGTTCAGTATTTAAAAGATAATCCATATATTCAAATCTTCTGTTTCCACCAAACTTAGTATTAATTCTATTAATACGATTAAATACTTCTTCACTTAATCCAATCGCTTTGTTTGCATATATATCCATAAAATCATTTAATGGCTCAATATACTTTTCAATGTCTTCATTAAAATTCCCTTTTTGGGCAATAAAATCCTCATAGGTATTATCATCGAATAAAATGTTAGACAATATATCAATCGGAATAATTTCTACAGTCTTATCAAGATTACCCATAAGTATCACCTATAATAATTATACTAAAAAACATATCATAAATAAATGATATGTTTTTCTATCTAGAGCCTCTCCTTAATCTTGGCCCTTCTGTATTATTAATAAGCTCACTAAAGTTTCGTTCTAATATTTCTCTAAAACTTTCTATTCGCATCATTTTTAACACTCTATATTCAGAAGTTCCATAACCTTCCCTCATAAATAAGCCAAATACACCTGAAGTCATCCTCTCCATTTGCATCTTACTTTTAAGCTGTGGTAGGATTTCTGGATTACGAGCAATCATATCAACAAATTTAGATGTATAAGAATAAGGATCTGTTACAAATAAGTATTCACTTACACATGAAGTATCATCGTGTAAATATCTCCACATATATTCTAATGCAGTCATATACATAAGTATCACCCTTTAAAAAGTAAACATATTATAACATTAAAATATATATAATCAATAAAAAAAAGATTTATTTAAAATCTTTTTACTTATGATAAGTTTCATTATTTAATATTTTAAAAGATCTATATATCTGTTCTAATAAAACACCTCTAAAAAGTCCATGAGGGAATGTATTATTTCCAAAGGAAAGTTTATATTTAGATACTTTTTTTACTTCATCAGATATACCATCAGATCCACCAATAACAAAGGTAATATTAGCATAGTTCATAAGCCATGTATCAATATTCTTAGCTAACTCCACACTTGTTAAATTATTACCATTTATCTCTAAGGTAACAACAAAATCAGTTGGTTTTATCTGCCTAAGTATTAGATTACCTTCACTCATTATATCCGAATCTTTTAGTTCTATTATTTCTAATTTATGATACTTTTTTATACGCGATGCATAATCATTTATAAGGCTCGTTAAATAATCTTCTTTTATTTTTCCAACACAAATAACTTTAATCATATTTTTACACAGTCAACTCTTTCTCTTTGTTTTGCAACTATAATATTATCAAAATCTACACCATTTTCTTTTAATGATTCTTTCAATGTAGACACTGCTAAATCAGGATCATTATTTTCTTTAGAAAGGTGAGCAAGAACTACCTCTTTAGTATCTGGGCCGATAAACTTTGATAAGTAAAACGAAGATTGTTGATTAGAAAGATGGCCTTCATCTCCTCTAACACGAGCTTTAAGCCATGCTGGATACCTTCCATGCATAAGCATTTCAACATCATGATTACTTTCAAAAATATATAGGGAGTGATTCGTTAATTTATCAAAAAGTTTATGGTTAATATATCCAGTATCTGTTACATAAACAGCACTTTTACCATCTTCCCTAAATATATATCCACGAGCTCCTGGAGCATCATGACTAGTTTTAAAAGGTTCAACCGTGAATGTATCAAAATTAAATGGTCCCTTATCAAATATTAAATTAGGGTAATCTTCCAAAAATTCTAATTCACCCATCATCTTTTCATCTAGGAACACCATTGGGCTATTGTTTTTAAAAAACACTTTCATCGCACCAGTATGATCGGCGTGCGTATGTGTTATAAATACATAATCTATTTCCGAAGGAGTAACATTTAATTCAGCTAACTTAGTTGTAATATATTTATAATTCATTCCAATATCTATTAACATCTTTTTATTTTTAGTTTGAATAAATGTACAATTGCCTTCAGATCCACTAGCAAGCACTGAAACTAACATGCAAATATAGATTTACAAGGATCTAAAGCCACTCCACCTTGATAAGGTGTTCCTTGCCAAACTCCTAAATGTAAATGTGTACCCGTTGATGAACCACTCGATCCCATTAATGCTATTTTTTCTGCTCGATTGACCTTTTGACCTTCACTAACTAATATCTTTGATAAATGCATGTATTGAGTTATATAACCATTACTATGTGATATATAAACAGCTACCCCTTCAGATTTGCTCTTATCATAATTAACATGTGTAACAACACCCTCTTTAACAGAGTATATCGGAGATCCATATCCACATCCGGATATATCTATTCCTTGATGCATTTTTCCCCAACGCCACTTAAATTTAGATGTTATAACAAAAGGTGATACTGTTGGCCAACTCCATTCTGAGTTACCTTGTGACTTATCATAGAAATAATATCCTCCACCAAGTTTTTTAGTACCATGGACTTCAACTTGATTAACAACAGGTTTTATAACTTGTGATTGAACAATAGAAAGAGATTTAATTTCACCATTAGTATATTTAATATCTTGTGTAATTCTATTAACACCATTTTGTCCTTTAGTAGTGACATTAGTATAATCTGTATATTTTGTAGAATCATTTATTACTTCAGTTTTATACGAAACATCCATATCTTCAATGACAGTCTTACGATAAACTACACTTACCAAAGGTGAGATTAACCCAACATTTATGATTTCTCCAGGGGTTAATAAAACATTTGCTGCTGTAAATTGAGGATTAGCAATAAGCAACTCCTCAACATTTAAGTTGTGTTTTTCAGCAATTGACTCTAAATCTTCTCCTTCTTTTATAGCATATTTTTCCTGATCTTCTAATGTACCAAATAAAAGATATCTAGATAGTTCATCAACTGATGAGAAAATATATTCTTCTGTTGAAACTAAATCTTTCTTAATTGTCATTGTTTCTTCAAAATATATTGAAGATATGATTTCACCGGTATCAGTTATTTCTTTTTGAGTATTAGCTTGATAATTCTCTAAATCAGTTGTACCAATAAATGATTTAGCTGTATTGTATAAAGCTTCATCAAATATATTCTTATCTAACATATAAATATGAACAGGTGCACCCGGTTCAAGAATATCACCATCGTTTGTAATCTTTTTCTCAGTATAAGTAATTGTTGCATTATAACCTTCAATTGTAAATGGTTCAATATCTTTAATCTTATTATAAATCGATACTGAATCAACTATATCATCTTCATAAGTATAAACCTTTTTTATGTCTAAACCACTAGGTGGATATACTTTATCAACTTTATATTTTTCTTTTATTTCTGATTGTTCAGTATCTATTAAGTTTAATAGTTCATCTTTATTAGCAATTAAACCAATTTTTTCTCCATCAAGATATACTTGATAAACAGAAGCAGGTGTTCCAGCTACTCTTGTATCCATACCAACAAAGAATAACAGAAACGAAAATATAATTGTTATAAATCCCCCTAAGATTTTACCTTTCATAAATCCTCCTATCCTTCTTGAACATTCTTAACATAATTTCTAAAGTTACTAATGTTCTTTTCAAATAGTATCTCAATCGTTCCAGTAGCACCAGAACGATGTTTACCAATAATAAGTTCTGATAATGAAATATTATTTTCTTCAATTGCACCAGCTGGCTTATTATAATAATCATCACGATAAAGGAAAGCTACTATATCTGCATCTTGTTCAATAGAACCAGACTCTCTTAAGTCTGACATAATAGGTCTTTTATTTTCTCTTCCTTCAACATTACGTGAAAGCTGTGCAAGTGCAATAACAGGTATTTCAAGTTCCATAGCCATAGTTTTTAAACTACGTGAAATATCAGATACTTCTTGTTGTCTATTATTGCCATATCCAGGACCTCCTGAAATAAGCTGTAAGTAGTCGATAACAACAAGTCCAAGTCCTTTACCAACATTTGCAAGTCTACGACATTTAGCTCTTATTTCACCAATTGTAATACCTGGAGTATCCTCAATAAATATTGGAGCATCAGCAAGTTCACTCATAGCTTCATTTACTTTCTTCCAATCATCGTGATTTAGTTTACCTGTACGAAGCTTATTTCCTTCAACTGCACCAACAGCACTAATCATTCTCATCATCAATTGTTCTGCGCCCATTTCAAGGTTAAATACAGCAACATTTTTCCCACTTGATATTGCAGCATTAGTTGCAATATTTAATGCAAATGCTGTTTTACCCATAGCAGGACGTGCAGCAATAATTATTAGTTCATTAGGATGAAGTCCACTAGTAATTTTATCAAAATCATAAAAGCCTGTTGCAATACCTGTTACATCTTGATTATTCTTAGCTAACTGCTCAAGTTGTTCTTTTGTACTTTTAACAACCATTGCACTAGTCTTAAATTCACCAGACTTACGAGCTTTAGTAACAGTAAATATTTGCTTTTCGGCATCTTCAATAATACTATTTGTATCATTTATTTCATCTCTAGCAGTTACTTCAATCTTTTCACAAGCTTCAATCAAACTTCTTCTAAGTTTTTTTTCTCTAACTATACTAATATATGTGTCAACATTAGAAGCTGATACAACTGAATCAATTACCTCGCTTAAATATTCAACTCCACCAATTGAGTTAATTGGAGTAGACTTCTCTATCTCATTTTTTAGGATAATTGCATCCATTGGATCTTTTCTTGTATGAATTTCTTTCATAGCATCAAAGATTGTTGCATTTTTCTTATCATAGAACATTTCGCTAGATAATTCTTCACACACTTTTTCAAGTGCATATTTAGATAAAAAAGCGCATCCTAAAACATTCATTTCTGCTTCTAAGTTTTTAGGTTCATCTTTTTTTATTTCAGGCATGCTCTTCACTTCCTATTCAACATGTACATTTATATTTGCAATAACTTTCTTATGTAGATTCACATCTACTACATGTACTCCTAAACTATCTATATTATGATTACAAGTAATCTTCTTTTTATCAATATCATAACCTAATTTTTTTAATTCATCTGAAATTTGTTTAGAAGATATACTACCAAACATTCTTCCATCTTTCCCAGTCTTAGCTTTAAACTTCACAGTAACATTAGCAAGTTTCTTCTTTAATTCTTCACACTCACTAATTAAAGCATCTTCTGCATCACTACGAGATTTTAAATCTCTTTCCAATTTATTTTTATTTTGAGTATTATAAGGAACAGCAAGACCTTTACTAATTAAGAAATTATTAGCATATCCATCAGATACATCAATAACTTGGTCTTTCTTGCCTTGCTTTTTAACATCCGTAAGTAGAATAACTTTCATATTATTTACCATCCTCCCACGTGTTTATATTATATCAAACATATCGCAGTTTTGCATTAAAAAAGAGATATAATTATCTCATCATATAGTACTAAACTTGAACAAGAATAAATATTGTGTTATTACTTATATAGATGAAGGAAACTTCATACAATATAAAAGGAGCATTTAATAGTAATATGTCGAATGTCTACCTTATTAGTGGGTCGACATTTAAATCTTTTGACTTAGATGTCTTTTTTATTGCAAAAGCAGATTAATTCATTTAATCTGCTTTTATTTTCCTAAATATGTTATCTTGGCGTAGCCGTTACCTTGTTTTGCACAATTAGCAGTTGGAGTTGATGACGTACATGTTGTAGATATTGTCTTTGTAGATTCATCACTAGATTCAGTGCAATTATAACAATACATTAATTTTGAAGTTAAGGCTGAATTTCCAATAAAGCCTGATCCACCAGACCCTGCTGCATCAGAATTTGTTTCTGTGCCTTGGTATGATAAACCTCCATACCAGCCTCCTCCTCCTCCACCAGATCCTTCAGCATCTCCAGTAGTAGCCTGTATAGAATTATGTCCATTTTGGCCTAAACCAAAATCATATCCCGATGTTTGAGTTGCACCTTTTGTTGTCGCTCCACTATTTACATATCCTTCTGTTCCCGATATCCCACCACCATGACCAGAATAAACATATGCCGGAGTGGCTCCTCCGCCACCGCCTGCTACTATTATTATTTTATCTTTTTTATTTTTTAATGTATTTAACACTCCACTTTCAGTAGCAATATGGGTAGCTCCTCCACCACCAGCAGAAGATAAGGCGGCTGATTTTAGCCGATAATTTATCCAATAAGAAATGTTACCAAGTCCACCGCCACCGCCTCCATTATATCCACCTCTTGGATTAGAATTTATATAAGTTGCTAATTGTCCCTGACCACCAATATTTACGAATAATTTTTTACTATCTTTTAAGATAATGTTGCCTGTTGAATATCCCCCATACCCACCATAAATATTTATTAAAATGCTAGAATATTCATTTCGTACTATAGGATCTATATCGCCGCCTTGCGCTCCCCAAGCTTCTATCTTATAATTACCATCACATGGTACAGTGAATTCTTGTTCTGCACCTGTATAATCAAACGTCCAAACTGTACCCTCAACATACTTACACATATCTTCTGCATAATCTGTTCTACTAATCTTTTCAACATTTATTGTGCATGTTATTTCATTTGTATTCGTTGAAGTTATTACTTTACTATTTTTACTTTGAGCAGGTAGATTATTTATTTGTTCAACAGTTATATTATCACTTGGTATACATGTAAGCACAATACTTGCATCATATTGATAACTATAATTAGTTACTGTATATTCTAAAGTGTCATTCCCACTTCCAGTGAATGTGAATGATTGTTTATCATTTGATATTAAATCTTTTTTATCACTATTATTTATTTTTAAATTAGTTATCTCTATTTTAAAATCTTCTAGGTTTTCTGCAACATTTAAACTTCCAGTTATATCAAGAACTGTATTTGCTGCTGCAAAACCTACTAGAAGACAAAAGATTAAAGTTAATACTAAAAAGAATCTACCTTTCATATAACCACCTTATTAAAATTATTAGTATTATCTTAATTATTATACAAAATAAATAAGGGTAATACAAGTATCTTATCCATATTACCTATCTCATATAAAATTAATATAAGAGATGGTTATATGGTTAAACTTAACATAGAAAAATTATTAAAAGAAAAAGGTAAATCTAAGTATTGGTTATGTCAAAAAATGAACATAACATCAAGAAATTTAAATAGAATAATAAGAGGAGATACAACCGCGATTTCTTTTAAATATATAGAAGAATTTTGCTCACTTCTTGAGTGTAGTCCCAATGAACTAATGAGCATTATTCCTGATAAAGATTTCATAAAAGAAGAAAACAAAAAAATAGCTTACATTTAGTAAGCTATTTTCAATATTTTAACTGAATGCCATGAATAGTTGCTTTGAATTAAAGCAAGAATATTCCTTATATCATCTGGTGTATATAAATCCATCTTCTCTGAATCTATTAAATATTTGGACATTGGTTCTAAATTTAAAACATGTTCATCTAATGAGACAAAATTTCCATCTACTTCATAAATAGTTGTAACACTTTCCTGAGTTAAAACATCAATTCCATCTTCAGTTACAACCCTTAAATTATTATTTTCATCTTCTCCCTCAACTTCAACCAAAAACCAACTTGATACAACACTATATTTTACTGCACCCGTTACAACGCATTCTTCATCATTTATTTCATAATTAAAGCTCTTATTTTCATTTATTAAATCTATAATCTTTGGTGTCTGTGCTAAAGCATTAGCTATTGCATAAGCAAGCAAAGCAACACCAGCACTAGTTAAACCAGTTTTTTTATTCATCCTTATCACCTAAGTATAGTATAGCAGAATAAATAAACACAAATATAATAACAAAACTTTATATGCGATATATCAATTTTGATATAAAATAAAAAGACACATAAGTGTCTTTAATTATTTAACAAATGGTATTAAAGCCATAAATCTAGCTCTCTTAATTTGTTGAGCTATATATCTTTGATGTTTAGCACATGCTCCAGTCATTCTTCTAGGCATTATTTTACCTTTTTCATTTATATATTTTGAAACAATAGCTACATCTTTATAGTCTACGCTTTTACCAGCACACATTTGACAAATTTTCTTTTTCTTTCTGAAAAATTCAGCCATTAAACTTCTTCCTTTCTAAAATGGTAAATCATCATCACTTAATACTACCTCAGAACCTAAATCCTTATAAGGATCTTCACTTAAGTCAGCACCATCTGATGGCATATCACCATTACTATAATCAGGCATGTTATCAGCAAAATCCGAACCGCCACTATTTTTACTACTTAAAAATCTAACATTGTCAGCAACAACATCAGTAGTATATCTAGTAGTTCCATCTTGTGCTTGATAACTACCAGTTTGGATTCTTCCAGTTATTCCAACTAATGAACCTTTCTTACAGTATTTAGAAACATTTTCAGCTTGATTTCTCCAAACTACAATATTGATAAAATCAGTATGTGGTTCCCCATTTGCACCAGGGCGACCATCAACTGCGATACTAAATCTGCAATTAGAAAGTCCACTAGAAGTTGTTCTTAATTCTGGATCTCTTGTTAATCTTCCAACTAAACAAACATTATTCATTTGACTACTCCTCGTCTAAATTAATTATCATATGTCTTATGATATTTTCGTCAATTTTAGCTTTACGATCTAATTCACTAACAACATCATTAGTACCGTTAAAGTTAATTACATAATAAAAACCTGTAATTTCTTTATTAATTGGATAAGCTAACTTCTTTTGTCCCATGTCTTTTTCTTCTGTAATTTCACCCTTCATAGAAGTAATTACAGACTTTAAGTTTTCAATAGAACTTTTAACAGTTGCTTCTTCAATTGTAGTCTTTACTATGAACATCATTTCATACTTGTTCATACCACACCTCCTTATGGTCTATTCGGCTTTAATACAAAATTAAAGCAAGGAGCTCTTCGCTCGAGAGTATTATAACAAATACCTAAATCATTGTAAACACATTTTTTCTAAATAAATATATGCTCTACATAGAAAAATAGACTATTTCTAGTCTATTCGTTATAAACAAAAGTTGAAGCTTCTTCTACAGTCTCTTCATTAGTATTAAAATTATATTCAAAAGACTTACCATATATTCTTCCAGTTTCAGGATCAATCTCTTTAGAAGTATCTTGTAAGAATACTTCTATTGCATGTACTCCATCTTTATTTTCATAATAAATTTCTGGTCTTACTCCACCAAGGAATTTTAAATTTGAATCAATAGCAAAAGAATGAACAACCTTATCATCAACAGCATCATATATTTCTAACTTGTTATCTTTTATTACTATTGCATACCTTTCAACAACAGCATAAGCAGAATCAGCTTTATATATACTCTCTTTTGCAGATTTGTCATATACCAATAATCTATTATCATCAATAAACATTGCCTTACCATCTTTAATTGAGTATTGACCTTCAATATCATATGCAAGTGTTGGGATTTTTTTCTCTTTTGTATATACATCAAATTCATCTATTCTAGAAAAAACGTAAAATTCATCTTCTTTATAAAAACCACCATCATATGCTCCACCACTAGGGAATGTTTCTATTGCTTTATTTTCATGATATATAGTTATTGTCCCTTTATCATTTAAAGCATACATACCATCCTTAATAGAATTCAAATCAGCAACAATATCAATAGAATTATTATCATTATCTATATCATTATCATCAGAATCTAATATTTCATAATATTCTATACCATTATATCCCATCTCAGAATAATTTTTTCCTATTGTAACTACATAATTACCAGATATTTTAAATTTATAGCCATTATAAGTATGTTCTGAGTCAATTTTTCTTTCAACCATCTTATCACTAGCCATATCATACTCATAAAACTTACCATCATCATATATAGCAAAAGTATTATTATCATGACTAGCCTTAGCTGGGCAAGATGTTTTACAATTATAAGTCTTAATTAACTTATAATTGTAAAATTCAGAAACATCATCCTCTTTTGTTACATCATAATCATATACACCATAATGAGTCTCTCCTGAAGACATAAGCGTTTCTTCGTAAAAATATACTGTCCTAGGTTCTCCTCTATACTCACTTGTTCTAGCAACATTACTCTTCTTTGGTAAAGATACTAAGACTACAACACCACAAACTACTAGAGCAATAACAATTGCAATTATTAGAACAATTTTATTAACACCTTTTTTATTAGCAACAGTTGTACCTTCATTAACCTGTACATTTTGATTCATCTGAGGCACAGTTTGAACATCATTTTGTACTTGTATATTTTGTACATTTGGGTTTATTTGAGGTGCAGATGCAACTTCATTTTGTACCTGTGTATTTTGTACATCTGAGGTCATTTGAGCTTGTTCTTGTCCTTCATTTTGCATTAGCACTTCATTTTGCATACCATGATTCATAATTGCATTTTGATTATCAGACGTTAATGAGTCACTTTGCATACTAGGTTCTTGAAATAAAGAATCAAGAACTTGATTGTTAATATCTTCTTTCGGAAAATTAGTTCCCTCTAGAGAACTCCCCATATTACTATTTAAATTAGTATTATTTGTACTATTAGATACACCGTTATTTGTATCATTATTATTTTGATTATCTGTATTCACACTTCCAACTTCCTTCTCTATCATAATTATAACATAAAAAAAGATTAAACTACAATTTAATCTTCTTTATAAGGATACCTATAATAGTATCCCTTAACATCATGATTATCTACAGATGTATATGATTCATGATAATCTGTATCACTAACGTCGCTTAAATAGCTTTCATAAATAGAATCAAATGATTCTTCACGTGTTTCTGGTTGTAAAAATCCTAGTAAAAACCTTGCTACTTCACTGTATCTTTTATGTGTTTTTAATTCATTTAAAACATAAATATAATCAGATTCTTTTACAGCATCAACTTCTAATCTTTCTCCCGCATATTTAAGTTTATCTTTAAAAAAACTTTGATAATGAGTGCCACTTCTTTTTTTATCACATTCATAAAGTGCCTTTAATCCACCCTTTACCATTCCTGAAAGCACTAAATTATCTAAAGAATAAACACCACTACTTAATGCGATATTTTGAAATAAAGCTCTTTTATCTTTAACTTTAGACCTTATAAATACTCCATTTTTAGAAAGTGTTACTTCAATTGGTACCAATCCAACTTCACTAATGGAATCTTTATTAACTCTTGGCATTAATTCGGCTTTAACTGATTCATAAAATTGATATTGGTCTTGAAACTTTAAAGTATAATCATCTAAACTAGATAAACTTCTTCTCATCACTTCATATTCTCTAGATTCACTACACCATGGTTTTATATCTAAACTAACTATAAGCCCACATACCTCACTTGTTGTCATAACTTCACCCCTAATAAATATTACTTACTTACATTAAATCTAAAATAAACAATATCTCCATCTTGCATTAAATATTCTTTGCCTTCAAGACGTACTTTACCAGCCTCTTTTACTTTTAACTCTGATCCATAAGTTTTCAAATCATCAAAACTCATAACTTCAGCTTTAATAAAACCTTTTTCAAAATCTGTATGTATTAAACCAGCACACTCAGGGGCTTTCATACCTTTTCTAAAGGTCCAAGCACGACATTCATCGACACCACTTGTAAAAAATGTCTCAAGTCCAAGTAAATCATAAGTTGCAAATATTAACTTATCAAGTCCTGAATTAGTAATACCTAAATCTTCCATGAATGCTTTTCTCTCTTCATCTTCTAATGGTGCAAGTTCTGCTTCAATCTTTGCACACATTACGATTACTCCAGCACCTTCTTTATCAGCATATTCCATAACTTTATCAGTATATTCATTATGTCCAACTGCAATAACTTCATCTGATACATTAGCAGCATATATCATTGGTTTTAAAGTAATAAAAGAAAAATTCTTTAAAACAGCTAATTCAGCATCGTCAAACTCTACTCTTCTTAAAGGAATATTTGCTTCTAAATTCTCAATACATTTCTTTAAAGTATTGATTTCAAGTAATTCTTGTTTGTCTTTAGTCATTGTTGCTTTCTTACCAATTTTATTTAAACGATTATTGATAATTTCTAAATCTGAAAGTATTAACTCAACATTAATTATTTCAATGTCTCTAATTGGATCTACTCCGCCTTCTACATGAGTGATATCCTTATCATCAAAGCATCTAACAACTTCAACTATTGCATCAACTTCTCTAACATGACTCAAAAATTTGTTTCCTAGACCTTCACCTTGACTAGCTCCTTTAACAAGGCCAGCTATATCAATAAACTCATAAGCTGTTGGAACAATACTTTTTGGATTATACATCGAAACTAAATAATCAAGTCTAGTATCAGGTACAGTTACTACTCCAACATTAGGATCAATTGTTGCAAATGGATAATTTGCAGCCAAAATATTCTTTTTTGTAATCGCGTTAAATAAAGTAGACTTACCAACATTTGGTAAACCAACAATCCCAGCCTTTAATGCCATTTTTATTCCTTCTTCCTAAAAACCATTATAACATATTTAATAATCTGATTATAGTTTTAATTATTTAATTATAAAATTATTATTAATCAATAAATATATCTTGTTTTATTTTGATTTTAATACTTTTTCTTTGTTTTTCTTTTTTAATAATGATAGTAATTTCTTATAAATGCCATCAACCTTCACATAATCATCTTCTCTTATTACTGGTGGGGCACCCTGTATTATCTGCCTTCTATCATCGTATATAGAACGCATACCAAGATTCATTAAATAACCTTTGCTATTTTGAACCTCTAAATTAAACTCTTTATAATAAGGACTTTCTAAATTCTTACCATCACTGTTATAAGTTATTCTAGCTAAAATCATTCCTTCATGAATGAAGGCAATACTTATTGCATTTTCTAATCTTTCAAACCTTATTCCGTCAATTTCACGCACTTTATCTCTTCTAACATGACTTCTCATAAAAATTCTTGATAGATGATCTATTTCATCAATAACAAATAGTTTTTCTCTTATTCTTTCAGTCTCAGCTTGAATACTACTACGATGCTCTATGTATTCATCAATTATTTCATTAAAAGTTTTCGTATTCTTAAAAGTTACATTTCCATTAATTTTAGAATATTCTTCCATTACAACATCCAATATATACTGATGTAATTTATTATAATCTCTATATGTATAAATAGTTTTTCTATTCTCTTCACATGACAATGTATCTACCAAATCTAAGTGAGCTAGACTCGCATCATTCAAGTGATCTATATCAAAACTAACCAAATAAAGTAAATGTTCTTTATCAAGTAAATATCTAGATAATTTATCTGCATATCCCATCAAATTTTTTTATTTCCTGAAATTACTATATCATAACTTGCAACATCTTTTATAGCTTCCTCATCGCGTAAATCTATATCACTTACACAACTTATACTTCCAAAACCCTGACTAATAAAATAAGACTCAACAAAAGGAAATACTGAACTGTCTCCAATATACAATACATTAAGTAACTGTTGTTCCTTTGCAATTAAATGAGTTTCTCGATTATCCTTAGAAAATTTAAATAAGCTTAAAATACTAAATACGTCTTTTTCACTCATATTATTTCTTGCAACTCTTTTAGTAAGAAACATATATCCTTCACTTGATATTTCTATATAAGGAATAGAATCTAAATAGGCCTCTTTATACACTTTATCATATATTTTTCTACCATTTTTACCTTCATAGAATATATCTTTTATAAAGACTAAATCAACATCTTTAAATAGACATGGATTGTTAGAAATACTAGACAAGAATTCTGGAGTTGTTTTATACCAAATAATATTTGAAAACCCATGTTTAGTAAGCATATCATAATGTCCTTTTTTATTACTTAATAAAAATACTCTTGCTTCTTTTTCCATTCATATCAGTCCATTCATAGTTGATTTGAAAACTATTATATCAAAAAAAGAATTAGTTTAAAACCAATTCTTTTTATTTTTGCGAAATACTTCCATTACCCATTATATAATTTCTTATTTTTACATAATCAGTTGCAAAAACTTCACCATCAGAATCAACATCTGCTGCTAATAAAGACTCTTTGTCTAATGTACTTTTTCCCATTATATAATTTCTTATTTTTACATAATCAGTTGGAAAAATTTCACCATCTTTATCAACATCCCCTTTTATTATAATTGTATAGTTATAAACGACATTATCAACTAATGCTTCATATTTTATTCCCGTAGCAACAATGCCCGAATTAATATTAATATTATTTTTATTAAAATATTTTAGTTTACTACCATTATATGAATCTATCTGTGTCCTTATAGTTGAAACATCAGTATGAAGAGAAAAGCCATAAACATACTCTCCCTTTTTTATTAATCCAAGATTTTTCAAAAGTTCTTGTTCTGTAATATTTTTAATTTGCTTTTTTGTTACTACTTTTACACTGGCAACACAACCATTAATAGATCTAGCAGTAATAATAACTTCCCCTTCTTTTATAGCCTTAACAACTCCATTATTAACAGTTGCAACACTGATGTTAGAAGATGACCAAGTTATTCTTTTGTCCATTGTAGTATTCGTAGGAAGTACACTTGCACTTAAAGAAATTGTATCTCCTTCAAAAAGTTCAATATTACTCTTATCTATAACTACTTTTTCAATTGAGATAACCGGATCAATAACGACAACAGAAATAGTTTCAGTTATACCGTTTAGAGAAGAGACAGCTACACTAGTTCTACCAGCTTTTTTACCAACAATTACAGCATTTTGAACACTTGCGATTTCTTGATTCTCGACTTTCCAAGAAAGAGTCTTATCCATTGTTGTATTAGCAGGAAGTACTTTTGCATCTACATCAACTTTCTCACCTACTTTAAGTTGAATTTCTTTTTTACCCACTTCAATAGATTTTATACTTATCATTTCCGATAAGCCAACTTCAAGATTATCTTTACTTAATAAATCAAAATTATGAAGAAAATATGTTCCACCTACTGCAGTATTTTTCCTTTGCTCATCATTTTTATATTCATAGTAAACTTTACATGGAATATTATAAGTTCCTTCATTGATATATTGATTTCCAATAATCATACCAACATTTTTTTCTCCAAAAACTGCACCATTAAATGTTGAATCAGTTATAGAAGCATTTTGATTTAGTCCAATCAATCCTCCTACCCCAGTTTCAGATGAAACACTTACCGAAACCTCACAATTAGAGATTGAAACTGTACTAGTTGCTGTTCCAACTAACCCTCCAGTCTCTTGTTCAAATATTCCCTTAATATTGTTCACTTGGCCACCGTTTATCTTAACATTCTTAATAATAGACTCCTCTGCTACATTTGCAAATCCACCTAAGTATAAACCATTTTTTGTAGGCGAAACATTTATTGAATCAATTATTAGATTTTCAACAACTGTAGTTTTATTCATTTCACCAAGGAAATTAAATACACCACATCCACTTGAAGTAATATTTCTTAAATGTTTACCATTACCATCGAAATTACCAACAAAATTTATTGACGGATAATCTGTAACTCCCGAAAAATCCAAATCATTCATAAGTTTAAAATAATAACTGCCTTTAGCATACGAAGAACCCATATAATATAAATAATCATCAACATTATTTATTAAATAAGGATTAGTTTTTGTTCCATCACCAACTACATTTGGAAACTCAACATCAAAAGTTACTGAAGAATCAGTTTCTCCTGTAACATTAATTATGATACCTGAATTACTTCCATCCGAGTAATGAATCGTTTCATTATCAAAAGTATTATCATTGCTAATGCTTTTACCAAAAACATTTCTTCCCATATGAAGTGTTGCTTGAGTTAAATCTCCCTTGCATTCGCCTAACTTAGTTTCATTAGGTCTAAAAATATATATCAATTTAGAAGTGTCACTTTCATCACTTTTTATACGATAAACAATAATACCTGATTTATCAACAGTATAATTTTCATAGGTATCTCTTTTACTAATATATTCAACTACAAAGAATTCATCCTTACTTCCACCCTTGATTATAACTGCTCTTTTTTCGTCTTTATCTAAGTATTCCGGTTTAGTTAAAGTTACACCTTTAGTCGTTGAACTAACGGTTTCTAATTTATTATGCCAGTTATTATAATTTCTATAATCACTTATAAAATAAGTTAAAAATCCTGGAGGATTTGATGAAGGATAATTTCCCATTAAATCATAAAAGCCAACTGGAGCAGTTTGATAAGCGTACTCTGTATATAAATCACTAAAACCTAAAGTATGTGCAAATTCATGCATTAATGTTCCATACCCACCTTGATTAAGTGAAAAAAGACCCGCAATATCTGTATAATCTTTAGCTGTTATTAAATTATAACTTGAAACACTTTTATCAAATATCTGGGTATCAACATTAGTTGCAGTCGCCTTATGTGACCACAATAAATCACCGTAGCCAATGCCACCACTATCAGGTATTTCTACAATAAAAGATATTGCATCAATATACCCATTATTATCACTATCCAATATTTCTTTATTAGAGTATATACGTTCTAAATCATCCTTAATTTCCATTAATGCATTATTAATAAGCTCATTTTCTCTACTTGTTCTCTCTTCATAATTAGAGTATCCCAACGGATTTGTTGATGTCTTTTCCAAATAATACGCATAAGGATGATTATCCCTATATGAAGTTACCTTATCATTAACTTTAGGAAATATATCTGTATCTATTAGTAATTCACCATATGATTGTTCTTTATAAAAACGTTTAAAAGAAGGAACTAAAGTAACTCCATCCCTTGTTTTCATTTCAAATAATTCATCACTATTATAAACAGTATATGCATTTCTTACACTTTCTTCATCATCTAAGTGTCTGTCAACTATGTCATCACTATCATTAAATTCAATAAATACTGCAATGTTTTTTATGCTTCTAACACTTTGAGATAGTTTACCACTATTACTATTAAATCTGTATTCATAATTATTATAAGGAGAGCTACCTGATATTAGTAATGAAAATAATAAAACTAAAAATAATCTTAAAGCCTTCTTCATAAATTACTTCCTCCAAAGTTTAAAGTAAACAAATATTAGTAAGCCAACTATAAAGAGTACTAAACCAACAATTACTACATATAAACTAGTCTTATCTTTTATTTCTTCACAATTTTCATTAGAACAAGTAAATAGGCTACTTGAAAACAACTGCATCGATTCTTCAGTAGTTTCATACACATAATAAACAAATTCACCCTTATTATTTAACACTCTTATTTTGTAATAACGATCCTCTAATTTCTCGCCCATCATAGTTTTATTTCCAACAGTAATAGCAGTTGCATTATCTATATCATTATCAATAAAATATTGCCTATTATTAATACTAAGTAAATTAACCTTATTTATAAACTTAGAAAGATTAGAATCGTATAAATAATAAATATCATCATCTGATCTTAACAAGTAATTATCTTTAATTTTTAAGGCAGGATAATTAGTATTACCTATCTTTATATTAGTAATTGAAAATCCTTCTTGTTCTAAAGAAGAATCTAATTCTGTCTCTGATAAATTAATTTCTTTATCGTTATAAGTAAACACGTCTTTTTTATCTACTGCTAAAGTTGTTGAGTTAGCTTTAATAGTTGTATTCTTCTGAGTATTTATTGTTGTACTTTTTTCAGCTGCTTTTGTCGATGTAGTGGGTCTCTTATTAGTCGTTACCTTTGCTGTTGATTTAGTTGTCGGTACTTTAGTAGTAGTTTTTGTAGTTGGTTCAGTTATTTCTTTCTTTTTTATTTCAACACTCAAATTCTTAGCTCCAGGAGAATAAAGATTACCATCACTATCGCTAAATCCTCTTTGTGGTGTAACTGTGATAGTAACTACTCCTGTATTTCCAGCACTACATGATATTGTCTTAGCTTTTTCTTCATACCATATAGAAGTGCTAGAACAATTTCCATTATTAACTTTTATATCAACTCTTCCAACTGAATTTCCACTTAGTACAATATTAAATGTCCCATTTGGTTCTATTTGCTTACTTGATAAAGAGGCATTAAAAGAACCAGCTGCATAAACATTAGAAGTAAGACATAACAACACTACAATTAAAACACTCATAAATTTTCTCATATAATCACCCTTAAATTTAGTTTGAGTATATCATGAGAAAAAGTTCAAGTAAAGAAAAAAAGAATTAGTAAAACTAATTCTTTAATGTTAAATCTGTTGTTCTTTCTTTACCATCTCTTAAATAAGTAATTTTAACTTTATCACCTTTTTTAGATTTAAATAGATAATACTTTAAATGTTTAAAATCAGTTATTTCATAATCATCGTATTTAATAATTACATCGCCTGCTTTTAATCCTGCCCTTGAAGCATTAGAATCATCCATTACTTCAACAACCACTGCACCAGTTTTAACACTATCAGGTAAACTTATATTATTAGCAGCAGCTCCTGCAACATCTGTCATAGATACACCAAGTGTTGGTTTATCACTTGTATTTGTTGTTTTACCATTTTCAATATTAGATGCAACTTCTAAAGCATCTTCAATTGGAATAGCAAATCCAATATTTTCAATGCTTGTCTGCGAATATGAAGAAGACAATTTACTATTAGTAATACCTACAACTTCTCCATTACAGTTAGCTAATGGACCACCTGAATTACCTGAGTTAATTGATGCATCAATTTGTAAAAGTTTCATATACCATGAATCTGTACTCTTTTGTTCTCTATTGCCACCAAAGAAGCTATAGCCATTTGAAGAAGATGAACTACTCTTCATTTCAACAAGTCTATTTTTTCCACTAAGAATACCTCTAGTAACAGTAAAAGAATAATCTAAACTAACAGGTGTACCGATAGCAAAAACTGTATCTCCTACCCTTAATTTTTCTGATTCACCAATTTCAGCAACTTCAAGAACTGAAGAAGCATCTATTTTAAGTACTGCAACATCAGCAAATTCATCACTACCAACTAATGTTGAATCAACAACTGTTCCATTGCTCATTTCAACTCCAATATCACGAGCTCCATCAATAACATGATGATTAGTTAAAATATAAGCATCATTATTTTCTTTTTTATATACAAATCCACTTCCCCATCCAGAAATAGATTTTCCGTCCTTTGATACTTTAACTATAACAGTTGCATCATATAGCTTATCAACTGCATCAGCTATACCTTCATCCGTTACCGTTACCTCTTTTGATACTTTTTCTTGTACCTTAGTTTGAGTATTAAAAATATCGCTTAAAGGAACATAGTTTAATACAACTCCAATACCAGCAATCACTACTAAGATAATTATTGCTGTAACAACTAAAGCCTGAATTCCATTATTTTTCTTATTTTCCATAATCTTCCTCCTAGTCTTCTAAAAGCATTTTATAGTTTGTTGGAAATCCCATTCTATCATATACACTATCAATAGATATTGTTTCTAACCTACCGGATAATTTATCAAGTTCATACGAAACTTCATTAACAAACATTCTAAAATCATCTTTAGATAACATATACTTAAATATTATTACTACTGAAAATAAATCTCCTTTACCATATATATATTCATCATTTATACGTGGTATATTAAGTCTTTCATGATATTTATTATCAGGAATAAATTTTTGCGTTCTGTGTTCAAATAAAATATCTTCATGGGCACATAAATTACGATAATTTGAAAGTATAGGTAAAAAAACAGAAAGGTTATTATTATCAACATTAAACTCTTTAGCAATTTCCTTTTGGTCTGATAATTTCATTATAGTATAAAGCTCACTTGTTATACCAAACGATAAAACTTTAACTACAATCCAAAGTGGAATATAACCATAATTATTGATGTAGTGTTTAGTGGCTTCATGTTGTCCACCATTAACTCTTATCTGTCTTTTCATCTTTTTCAAAAGATCGTTAACTTGTCTTTGCTTTTCTGGTGCCTGATTATAATTAGACGGTCTTAAATAATCGCTTTCTTTATAACCATATTTTTGTGATAGGGTATAAGAAAATATACTCTTACAGTTATTTTCTATTATTAAGATATTTTTAAACATTATATTTCTAAGTTGTCTATCAAAATAGAAAAGCGAATATAATTCTTTAAATGTTGTACCAGCCATAAATTGTTTAGGATTTTCACTATCCATGAATAAATGCCTATAGCCCATTAAGAAGAAATAATTTTCTCTTAAGATTACATCTTTAGCATAGTCAATATCATCAATAACTAAACCCTTACCCTTTAAGATTTGGATTTGTTCATCTAAAGTCTTAAATATCTTAGTCCCCATATTTTATTCACCTATTATTGATTTTACCACATCTCACACTAAAAATATATAACTTAAATATGAAATAATCATGAAAAAAAGAAAAAACTATGCAGCTTTTCCTTCTTGGTAATTCAATGTTAAATTTTTAACATTATTGACTTCGTTTGCAATTGACTCTGCTTTTTCTTCTACCGCTTCAACACTTGGACCATTACTTAATGTAGCATTTTCCATTTCAAGATAAGCAGTTAAAGCCTCTTTATAATTTGCAAGTCTTATTACTTGTCCCTTTAATCTAGAAAGAAAATCTAAAGCTATCTTAGCATAACCAGACCTAACTATTTCAACAATAGACATTTCACAGAATGTATTAAATATTCTATCACAATTAGCACAAAGTTTCTCAAAGACTGATACGTTAGATTTTCCTTCTAATTTATCTAATACTAAATCAACACCATCAAGTTCTTTAATAATTGAATCTAACTTCTCTTTCATAAGTTCACCTCAGTTTATTTTATTATAACAAGTATTTTTTAAATTATGTGAATACACTAAATAATTTTGCATTTTATTTACAAAAAAAAAGACTTATTTAAAGCCTAATTCTTTTACTAATTTATTCATTAATTTTTCTTGATCAGCGGGACTTTCTATTGCAATGTAAGAATCTTCTATCCAACCAACAAAATAATAGTTTTCGGAATCTGTTACAATTAAATATGTCCAGTTATCTCCACCATTATCTTCTTTTTTATAATCCGCTTCCACTTTATTATAAATATTTTTACATTCATCTAAAAAAATTCCTTGAATATCATATTTTTTATTGCCTTTAACATAATTAGCTTTTACTTGTCCTTTTACTCCATATAAAGCTCTATCTGCATAACCAACTTGATCTGTAGTGTCATATACATCAAAATTGGCATTTTCTAATACACTTTGTATTTCACTTGGGTCTTTTGAAGTTTTAGTTCCACCACAACCACATAGTAAAACTACAACTAATAAAGACATTATTACATATTTAAATTTCATAGTCTACCACTCCTACTTAAAAAGATTTTCTATTGATTACATCATAAGTATCACATATTGCAACAAATGCATCTGGATCAATTATTTTTATTCCTTCTTTTAATTTATAATAATCTTTAGTATCAATTACTGTCAAGAATATTTGATTTTTCTTCTTAGAAAATCCTCCTTTAACATCTAACACAGTAAGTTCATATTTCAAGTCATGTATAATATAATGCTTAACTTCTTTATCTTTACTAGTTATTACATAAAACATCTTAGAATCATTTATTCCAAATCTTGTCTTAGTAATCATATATTTAGAAATAAATATAATAATCATCGAATAAAGAGTTATTTGATAACCAAACATAACAAGCGATATAGCAAGTAAAACCACATCAATAATCCATGAATAAATCTTACTATGAAATTTAGTTAATTTACCTAACATCTCTTCAATTAAATATACAACACTTGCACTAGATCCTTGTTTATATATAAAACTATAGCCAAAACCTGTAATAAATCCAGCAACAATTATAACAAGTAGCATCTCAGGTAAAGATATTACAAAAGATGATGATAAAAACGAAAATAAATAAACAAATATTGGTATCATGATTGAAGGTAATAAATATTCTTTAATAATGGAATAATCTAAAACAAGGGAAGAAATAAGAATACCCCCTATATTTAATAGTAAGATATTAATTCCAGGATTAACACCATTTAAATAATATAACATTGTTGCAATACCATTAATACCAAATGTTAGCATATTATTTGGAATAACTATAAAATCTATTGCAAAAGCAATTAAAGCACATCCAAATAAAATATTTATATATTTAATTCCTTTCTTCATAGCATCACCTTTTCATTCTCAAAACAGATTCAATAAATGGATAAATATCTCCATCTAAAACATTTTTATAGTTAGAATTCTCATATCCGCTTCTAACGTCTTTAACTAAACTATAAGGCTCTAATACATAATTTCTAATTTGACTACCAAAATCAATATTAGCACTACCCTTTAAATCATTTATCTCTTTATTTCTTTTTTCTACTTCAATACTCTTTAATTTATTCTTTAAAATACTCATAGCTATCTCTTTATTTTTAATCTGGCTTCTCTCATTTTGAACAGTTACAACAATACCAGTTGGTATATGAGTAATTCTTACAGCTGAATCAGTTGTATTAACACCCTGACCACCATTACCACTGCTTCTATATACATCAACTCTAATATCAGAATCACTTATCTCAATATCTCCAAGGCTTTCAAATTCTGGTGTAACATTTACTGCCGCAAATGATGTTTGTCTTTTACCAGCTGCATTAAAGGGTGAAATGCGCACCAATCTATGAACGCCAATCTCACACTTTAAATATCCATAAGCATGATCTCCTGTAACATAAATTAATACACTTTTTATACCAGCCTCATCACCTAAAGATTTTTCTATAATATTATACTTAAATCCAAATTTATCAAAAAACATCGTGTACATTCTAAGCAACATATTAGCCCAATCTTGAGCTTCTGTTCCCCCAGCTCCTGGGTGTATCTCTAGATAACAATTACTATTATCAAACTCACCATCTAAAAGAGTATTAACTTCTAGTGTATCAAGTCTATTTTTTATCTCATGATACTCTAATTCTAAATTAGAAAGCATCTCATCATCATTCTCATTTTTTAACATATCAAGCATTTCCAAATTAGCAGTTATAGAATCATTTAAATAATTATATTCATCTAGTACTTTAGTAACACTTGCAAGCTCTTGGTTTATTTTATTTGCATTAGTTGTATCATTCCAAAAATTAACATCTTGAGTTTTACTCATCAGTTCGCTTTTTTGTGATTTTAGACTATCTAAGTCAAAGTGACCTCCCAATTGCAATAATAGAAGTTTTAAGATTATTAAAAACATTTTCTAATTCATTAATATTCATAAGTATCACCTATCATTATTTTACCATGAAATAAATTATTACAAAAGAAAAAACCATTAAATGGTTTATCTTCTTTCTAACTTTCTAACCGTACTTTCTAAATACTCATCATATTCACTTCTTTTAAGTTCACTCTGTTTAAAATTTATTGCTTCTCCAAATGTAATATTTAAAGTCGAAAATGGCATATAAGACCCACTAATACCAAAAGGCACAATAGGAGAATTTGCAAGTACAGATATTTTGGATACTCCAGGTTTAAACGGAACAGAAGCTGTTATCTTATGAGTTTTTCCTTCTGGAAATATTACAACTTTTTCTTTTGCTTTAATCAAAGCTAAAACATTTTTAACAGCACCTATATCTAGATTATTTGGATCAATCGGAAATGTACCAATAGTTCTAAAAAACTTTTCCCAGGACTTATATCTATAAAGTTTTTTATCAACCATAAATCTTAGGTTTTCATCAATTAATGCAAGAAGTAACCAGGAATCCAAAATATTTAAATGATTACCTGCAAGAATATATGAACCATCATCTGGAATGTTTTCTAATCCAGAAGCATTTATAGTATAAAAAGAGTTCATAAACCATACAACAAATGATCTAAACTTTTTATAAAATTCTACATCGTATAATTCGTCCATTACAAATTCCCCTTTCTTTAAGGGAGTATTATAACACACTTTTTTTATTTTGCCAAAAACACCAAATATAACTCACTCAAGAATTAATGAGTTTCTTTATTGAAACACTAGAAATTTTTTCTCTAACAACACGTGCATTCCCTTCATAACTTACATCCATTTTCCAAGAAACTAAATTTAAATAACCATGTTCAATCTCAATAGCAGTTATACCATTTGGATGAACACACGAACCGGTATTTGCATAAAGTTGATTCTTATTCAAACTTGGTTTATGGGTATGTCCTGAAATAACTATTACATTCTTGCTCTTAGAAAACTTAATTAATTCATTATGGGTATGCTCTGATATTTTATTATTCTTCGCTGCACTAGTTGGATCATTTATCCCAAATCTTTCTAAATATTTCCAGACATACTTAACCATAAATTTAGAAATAAAGGCAAGTTTTGAATTCATTATATCTACTTGATGTCCATGAATCAAAAAAATACTAATTCCTTCATAATTTAAAATCAAAGACTCATAGACTTCTAAGTTTTTTAAATATTTATTATAAATTTTTTTATTAATAATTTTATTTAAGTCATGATTACCTACAATCATATAAAGTCTATCTTGCTTATAAAAGTTATCTAAAATCTTATAACTTGACTTATGTGAATCAATAATATGCTCAATATCATCAACTTCCCATAATTCATCTCCATCTCCTAATTCAATATAAGTATATCCATTTTTAAAATATTGTTTTAATGCTCCGTTAAATATAACTTCATTCTTCAAAAAATTATCTTCGTTATTGCCATCTCCCCTATGACAATCGCTCATAATAACTATTCTACTATTCTTATCAATATCAATTGCTTTTGATGAAGAAAATAATTTATCAATTCTCTTCATAAGTATCACCAAACAACTTATCTACTATCTTTGAGACTAAAATAAATTCATTATTATTAGAATCATCCACACCATTATTATCTAAATGGTTTTTTAAATATTTTGAATAAACTTTAACTTTCTTCTTATTAGATTTCTGTGCTACATATTCTCGCAATAAAGTCCTTGTAAATACCTTTTTAGTTTTTGGTTTTTTAAAAGAAAATATAAAAGTACTTCCAATGACTTTATAATCATTTCCCTTATATCCAAGATTCCTAAATCCTTTTAGAAATGAATTTAAGAATTCTTCATCTGGAAAAGTAATCCATATGTCCATAGTTAAATCCTTAGGCTTAGAAAACATACCCAATTTAAAAGCAGCAAGCCACCATGTTTTATTTTTAACATCAATTATTTTTTCATCTTTATTGTATAATTCAAAACTCATACTTATATCCGTATCACACTTTTCATAAATTGTTTTACTATTTACTAATTCATCCTTTGTTCTATAAATTCCTACTTCAGCTCCAGTAACCATTCCATACTGGCCTTTCCAAAATGCAATCAAATAATTATAATCTTTATGTTTAAAATAGATTGATTCCGTATCAATAATTACATTTACAAGTGGAGCTAGAACATCATAAATATGACCATAACCAAAATTTCGTTGCCAAGAATCTTCTACAGCGATAAACATATCATTTTTAAAATCATATTTAAATCCAGCAAATGTTAAACCATCATAAGAAATCTTCCCATATTTTTTTACTAAAAATGAAAAAATCAAACTTACTACTACATAAATAATATATATAATTAATAAACAGACAATAATCATTCTATCACCCCAATATATAATATGTTATACATTTCTTCTTGTTTAGGGCAGAAAAAAAGATGAATTTAATCATCTTACATTAAAGGAGCAAATAGTCTTAAGATAGTCTGCCAAATAGCTTTTATAAGTGATGGCTTTACTTCTTTCTTACTTAGTTCATGTGACACATCAAAAGTATCTTCAAAATCCTTTTTTATATCTTTTAGTACACTATTATTTTCTAAATAAACACCACATTCAAAATGGAGATATAAACTTCTATAATCCAAATTAAGTGTGCCAACCGTTGCAACTATATCATCACTCAAAAACATTTTTGCATGTACAAATCCGGGAGTATATTTATAAACTTTAACACCACCATCAACTAACAATTGCAAATATGATTCTGATAGAGTATAAACTATTTTCTTATCTGGAATCCCTGGAATAATTATTCTTACATCAACTCCTCTTTTAGCAGCAAGCACTAACGAATTAATCATATCCGTATCTATAATTAAATATGGAGTCATTATATAAAGATATTTATTTGCTTGATTAATAATATTTAAATAAATATCTTCACCGACAATCTCACCATCTAAAGGAGTTTCTCCATATGGAGATACAAATCCATCTTTTTTTATAGTATCTTTAAAATCATACTTATAGATAGAATAATCTTTATCAACTTTTTTATATGCATTCCACATAGTTAAAAAGAGAACAGTAAAATTAAATACTCCATCACCCACCACCTTAATTGCATTATCTTTCCAATGTCCATAAAGTTGCTTTTTATTAATATATTCATCACTTATATTTATACCGCCAGAAAATGCAACTTTACCATCTATAACTATTATTTTTCTGTGATCGCGATTATTCATGATTACACCAGAAAGAGGATTGAGTTTATTAAAAACTACACACTCAATACCTTTAGATTCTAAATACTCATCATAGCCTTTTTTTAGAGTTGATATACAACCTGCATCATCATATATCACTCTTACCTTTACTCCTGTTGCAGCTTTTTCTTCTAATATTTTTAAAATAGAATCCCACATAACTCCATTATTAATAATAAAGTATTCTAGAAAAATAAACCTTGTTGCACGCTTTAATTCTTCAAGAATAACTGGATAAGCATCTTCTCCTAGTTTAAAATATTCTACTTCATTTCTATCTGTAACGGGAAAGTGAGCAAAATCACTTATATATCTAAGCCTACTATTATCTATAAATTCATTTCTTATTTTTTCATCCTGTATTAAATACTTTTCTGATCTCTTTTCTGACTCCTTAACTCGTTTCAATAAGCGACTATTATGTTTATTTTGTTCAAGAATAACATACATGATCGTTCCAGTAAGAGGAAACAATATTAAAATAATAATCCATGGTAAAGTACAAGAATAATTTTTGCTATTTCTAATAAGTCCTAAAAATAAAATTATTCTAATAAATGTATAAAAAAGATCAACAATAAATAACTTTTCAATTAACAAAAGATTAATTAATAAAGTAATAAGCAATTGTAGCAATACACCTAATCCTACAACAATACCTCTTTTAATAGCATACTTCATAATATCACCATCTAAATTATATCACACAATAATAAAAACGGATATGTATCCGTTTTATTCTGTTGGTTCTGTTTCTTGAACTTCATCATTGCATTCGCAATCAACACACTCGCACTCTTCTGTGTTACAACTTCCATCACAAGTGCATTCTTCCCCATCTTGGCAGCCGCATTCACAAGTTTCAGAACAATTGCATTTCTTTTCTTCGTCCATTATTATCCTCCTTTCATTATTACAAACACAAGTTAAGTATAAAACTTAAGTTATTGCTTGTAAACGAATGTGCAATTATTCGACAAAAAACTAATGATAATCATTAGTTTAAACACCAACTGAAGATGTTTCAGGAAGAGTACTTCCACCATCAATTACAATTCCTTGACCAGTAATATAACTTGATTCATTAGATGCTAAAAATGCTGCTAACTCACCTAACTCTTCAATAGTTCCTAATCTTCCCATTGGAATACCTGCTGCTATTCCTTTAATTACAGAATCGGGATTATTTGCATCAGTTTCAATTGCAATGCCATCTACCATTGGTGTTTTTATGTATCCAGGAAGAATAGCATTAACTCTAATTCCATCTCCAACTAATTCAGCTGCAAGTGACTTAGTAAACCCAAGTAAAGCAGCTTTAGTAGTTGCATAGGCTACTTCTCCAGGATCAGCTACCATTGGCCCAGTTACACTCGATAAATTAACAATTGAAGCACTTCTATTTTTCATATAAGGAACACATGCTTTAGAAACATTCCAAGTACCTTTAATATTAATATCAAAATGAAAGTCTCTTACTTCATCACTCATATCCTCAAATGTTGCAAGTCTTGCAACACCAGCATTATTTACTAAAACATCAATTGCCCCAAATCTTTTAATAACATCACTTATTGCGTTATTAATAGCATCCTTATCTCTTATATCGCATTTGTAACCTACAACCTTATCAGTATTTAAAGTGCTACTTAAACTACTAACTGAATCATCATAGTCTAGCACACATACAGTTGCACCATACTTTAAAAAAACTTTTACAACTCCAAGACCATTTCCCATGGCTCCACCAGTTACTACACATATCTTATTTTCTAATTTCATCTTTCAACTCTCCTTATCTGAAATTAATATTACTTTCCCACTTTAATTATAGCATGCAAGAACTTATTAAATATGAAAAAAACTCGTACTTTACGAGTTCTTTAATTTACTTGTATCAATACCTTCCAATTCCAATAATGATATCTTTTTATCAACGCCTAAACTATAGCCACCTAACTTTTCATTTGAACCAATTACACGATGACAAGGAATTATTATAGCAATTTTATTTTTGCCTACTGCCGTTCCAACAGCTTGACAAGACATATTATTTTTTCCCATTAAAGATGCTACCCTTTTTGCTATACTTTTATAACTTACAACCTCACCATATGGTATATCCATTAAAACACTCCATACAACTTTTTGAAAATCCGTTCCTTCAATAAATAAAGGTATTTCATCTATATTAACAACTTCACCATTAAAGTATTTATTTAACCAATTTTTAACTTTTATTACATAAGGTAAATTTGCTAAAGGATCATTATCGGAGCATACATTAGTTATTGTTAATCCACATAGTTTTTCATCTTTAAATGATAAAGCTAAATTACCAATTGGAGAACTATAATAAGAAACTATCATAACTATTTACTAAAAAAATTCCTCTTGCACTACCTGTAATAACTACTGTCTTCATAATATACCTACTTAATTTTAAATTCTGCTGTTATAAAGTGTTCTGTACCTTCTCCCTTAATTGAAGTTTTCTTAACAACTCTATATCTTCCTGATTTTAATCTTCCATAATATGAAAGCCAATTAATATCTAGTTCTAGTGTATGATTATCACCTGGATATAATCCAATTTGATTAAATGACATATCAATTTTAGAAGTTAATGGAACCCATTTATCATCTTTATATTCATCAACTCGATAATATGTTCCATAGATATTTTCTCTATCGCTTGTATCAGTTATTACAACTGTTAAACCTTTATTAGAAAGAGTACCATCTTTTACTTTCATAGACACTCCTTCTAAATCATCTATTTTTAAACTACACATATTCGATAAATTATCTCTATTCTTAGCAATAAATATATCTTTTATTCCATCTAAGCTATTACAACTTAACACATAATAACTACTTATTCCAGAAAACTTTAAAGAATCATCATATTTATATAATTTAGAACCACCATCTTTTAGTTCATCAACATAATTAAGTTTACTTATAAAATCATCTATATTTACTTTTTCGTCACTCAATAACTTAGATAAATACTCATTATTATATCTTACATCAAATGTTGAATGTACTACTCTTCCATCCGTTAAAGTAACCCCTTGATTATACTCTTCATTCTTTGGTACTTCATCTTTTACTATTGCACACCCAGTAAATAAAACTCCAATACTTGCTAATAACAAAATTTTCTTATTCATAAATTCACCTATCCATCATAATGTACTCTTATTATAGCATAATCGAGTAACATATTAAACACATGGATGTGGACAATCTGTGCATTTATTTAATGCACTTTTTCTTAAAACCTTAATCCCATTTTCTCCATTTAAGAATACTGGTCTATCAATTTTACTACTATCAATATCTTTTACTTTTTCATTTTGATAAGTCATTAACAAATGATTTCTAATAATATCAAAACCTTGTTCTGTCATTACATAAACTGGTATTTTTACACCAACTTGTGCAATTGAATTTGGTTCAATTTCTTCAACAACATATTTAGATGCACAAGACCATATAACATCAGCATAATCTCTCATCATTATAGCTGTTTCATAATCTATTCCAGTTGAACACAAACCAAATTTGTATATTTTAACACCATATGCTTTTTCTAAAGAAGCAAGCTCTTTATGTAAATAATTATCAAAACTTGCAACAGATACTGCAATATTTTTATAACCAAGACTTATAGCTTTTTTTACACCTTCAAGTTGATCAATAATTCCCGTATGAGGAAAAACTGGAATAATTCCCTCATTTTTTGCTGTACTAACTATAGATTCATTAGGACTAGTATGAAATAACCCTGTCATTCTCTTTACCGCACCTTGTGTATTAAATTCATTAGTAGTAATTATTGTTCCTAAATTATTTGACACTATTACAGATGCATCAATTAGACCACTTCTAAATGCTGAAGACATGGTCTCACTTGCACCAAAAGATACGTTTGCTTCACAAGAATTTAATGGCCGGTTAGTATCAAAGTATCCACCTTTAATAACAACTTCATTAATTAATTCACACATTGCACTTCTTTGAACTGATGTGTCTTTATTATCTAAACTATCTATTAGCTTAAGTGCATAATCCCCACCAACTTCCTTAAGTAACTTTATCATAAGTGGACAATATTTAATTGGTATTGGCGTTGCATATACAGCACGTAAACTACCATTAACATTTACAAGCAATATATAACTTCCAAACATACGCGTAACATGTATTCCTAAATTATCATAGTAATCTCTTATCGCATTTAATATTTTTTCTCCAACATTCTTTACTCTTTCATCAAGTTTTCTATTAAGTAAAGTAACACTCAAGCGTCCATCTCTAGATATATGGACTTCATCATCTTTACCAAATAATTTATTTTCTTTTAAAATATTTTCAACAATTTTAATTAACTCATCATCATTATAAAGATCATCACTTAAATCAATTTTAAAAAACTTATTAGTATCAAGCTTATTTAATCTAAACTTTAAATGTACCCCTTCAAAATGATAAGTTTGACAAAAAGAATGATAATCACTTTCTGAAGTATCTGAATGAAACTCAGTATAATAATATTCTTCATCATTTACCTCGTTTTTCTCACCATCAATTTCCACCGGAGCTGAATTTAATCCATCATATCCCTCATAGAAATACTCACCAACTATAGTGTCTCCTAAAACTCCCTTGTATATTAACTTTTCCTTTAACATATATATTTCACCTCTTCATGCTTGTATTATATATAATTTAATGATATAAATAAAATATATATTTTTTATATTAATTATAAATATAATTTATATAAAAGTGAGGTGTCATAATGAACATTAATTATGAATTGTATAAAATATTTTATTACACAGCAATAAATAAAAGTATATCTAAGACAGCTGAAATACTACTTATTTCTCAGCCAGCTGTATCTTATCAAATAAAAACGCTAGAAGAAGAACTTGGCATGACTCTTTTTATAAGAACTAAAAAAGGAGTGACCTTAACAGATGAAGGTAAAGTATTATTCGAATATATTAGTAAAGGAATAGAAGCCTTCACTAATGGAGAAAATGCCTTAACTAATTTAAAAAACTTAGATTATGGAAACATTAGAATTGGTGCAAGCACAACAGTAAGTAAGCATGTCCTTATGCCCTACCTAGAAGTATTTCATAAAAAATATCCTAATATTGAAATCAACATAACAAACAGTTTAACAGAAGAATTATTAAAAGATTTACGTAATGGAAATCTAGATATACTTATCTTGAATCTACCAATGGAAGATGCAAAAGATTTAAACATCAAAAAAGTGATGGATGTTCAAGATATATTTGTCACTAATAAAGAATATTATAAAAAATTAAATGGAAAGATTAATGTGAAAGACTTAAATAACTACCCTTTACTGTTTCAAAAAAGGCCATCTAATACAAGAGACTTTTTAGATAAATATTTAAATGACAATAATATTGAACTTAATCCCAAAATGGAAATAGTTAGTTATAATCTTATAATGGATTTTTTAAAAATTGGGTTTGGTATTGGGTATGCAACAAAAGAATTTATTTCATCAGAACTTAATAATAAAGAATTATATGAATTAAAAGAAAATCCAAAAATACCAAAAAGATTTATTGGTATAGTAACTCTTAAACAAACTATTCCAAACTTCAGTGTTAATAAGCTTATCAATATTATGACAAAAAAATAATGTGAAATTAATCACATTGTTTTTTTTATTCTCCTTTTTACATTAGTTATTCCTAGACTAAAAGCTACTATAAATATTGGAGAATAACAATACAAATATCTAGCTCGAGCCTCAAACATTGTTAAGAACAAACTAATACCAATAATAGTTAACATAACAACTAATTCATTTTTATTGTTATTCTTTTTTATGATCGACGGAACAAAAAATAACACTGTTAACCATAGCCATTGAACAATTAAATGATAATAATCATTATACAAACCATTAGGTAAAATTATTTCATAAATAAATTCAGTAATTTTATTACCTGTTTCTCTTACATTAGAGAAAAACCATCCTTCTTGTCCCCACGCAAAAGAACCATCATTAAAATTAACCAGAGTTTTCCTCGCAAAAAACTGAGCATGCTTATCTAAACTTCTATTAAATATTCTGTCATGAATTTTTCTGAAATTTTGATTCATTCCTTCACTCATAGAATCACCAACATCACTGCCATTATATATTCCATCAGTTTCTTCATTAAGTCCCATCGCCATAAAATGAACCATATTAAACTTAACAACATTAGGTACATCGTAATATTCTACATAAGCTTTTGATGCTCCATTAATCGCAAATACTACTGCTATACCTAAAACGCAAGAAAATATATTTGCTAATATTTTGCTTGTATTCCAAGTCTTAAAATTGACAATTCTTTTTAGATTAGCAAATATTTCAACAATCACAATTGCAATAAGAATAATAATAACTGTTGGTTTAATAAAGTAACCTAAAAAAGAACAAAAACAAATAAAAAAATAATCTCGATAATCTCTTTTATCCTTTGTATAAATAAATAAAACTAATATTGGAAATAATAATGCAAAAGTATCCGAATAATAAGCAAGTATCCATGGACTTAATAAAATAAGCGATATTAAAAATAAATATACAAATAAAGATATCTTTTTATTCTTAGTTAAATTTCTCACAGTTAAACTTGTTACTACTCCAGCTAAATTAACTATTACAGAATTAACTATTAAAATAAGAAAATTTGTCTTACCCAAAAGTGGAATAGATCTAATAAGAATAAGAATAAATGTTAACATCGAATTGTTGGGATACCTCGTCATATAAGCCATATCATCAATATTACCATACCTATAAAAATGATTAACAGTTCTAACCATATGTCCAGCATCCCAAGTTTGAGTAAAATAACCATAAGCTTGAATTATAAGTTGCACACCTAAAATAATAAATGATACTAGCAAAAGAATAGTAAAATATTTCTTATTAGATATATCTTTTTCACTTTTAGAGAAATAAAATATTCCAAAAACAATCCCAATAAAAAATAATGAAAAAATATTATTCCACACATAATTTCTTTGATTAATATAATTCATATCACCAAAGAAAAAAAGTAATCCTAGTATATATGTAAACATAATCCCCAATATAATTGAAGATGCTTTTTGCAAAAATCTCATACACTTCACCTTTATATTTTATACTAATAACATTATACAAAATATATATTGATCTTACAATAGCATGCTAATTAAGCAATTTATTAACATTATTTTGTATTAAATGTATTAACAAAAAAACATACATACTATAAGTACATATGTTACTTCTTTTCTCTTTTATAATCTAATCTATACATACCAACTATTGTAGATATTGTAGTAAGAGAATCAGATAACGCGGCTGTGTATGCTGAACATATTATATCATACACAATCCACAAAATGATATTTACAAGAGTTATTCTTCGTATATTTTTCTCTTCTTTTTGAATTATAGTTATTGTATATAATATTGAACACACAATTGGAATAATATCTACAAAACTAGCAAATGTAAGTAACCCAAGTATAATAGAAATAATTACATAACAAAGTATTACTCCTATTGGAATATTTTTATTCTTATTTTCAAAAACTTTATTGACTAGAGTTTGTACTATTGCAAAAATACATATAATTGTACCAGTATAACTCTGAAGTAAAAGAAAATTAATAGCAGAAAAAAGATTAGCAAATACGAATAACAGGATTATCTGTTTTTTATCTTTCATTTGCATTGCAAGAACATTAGTGATTATTACTAATATTCCAAATATTTGAGCTACTATAAACATACTACAACCTCTTTCAAAGAAATATGTACAAAATATACACACCTTATTTTTTTAATATTATCTTCTATCTATTCTCTTTATTTTTAATCAATTTAACAATCAAAAATGATGGTCTATTGAATTCTTTTTCAGTATAGTATGGTTCTACTATTTTTACTACTCTAAAATTATTTTCAATAGAAATATTCATTATTTCTTCAAATCTTCTATGATAAAAGTTAAATATCCCATCAAAGTATTTTCTTTTGCGAACTGAAACATTTGAATAACTATCTAATAAGAATTTAAGATTTCCATTTTCATCTTCAGTCCAAGTACTTTCTATATTAGAAGAAGCTGTCGAGATTGGGTGTACTTGTGAAAAAACTACTACACCATCATCCTCTAATAAATTGTTAATATCATGCATTAGTTTATTAAAATCTTCTATATAATTAAAAACTATATCACTAAAAACTATATCAAATTTTCGATTTAAATTAGATAAATTCTTAATATCTAAATTGATATATTCAATATTATCTGAACTATTATTTTCTTTGGCATACTCAAGAACTTTTTTTGAAATATCAATTCCAACAACACATTCAGCTCCATTATCAGAAAAATATTTTGAAAATTCCCCAATACCACAACCTAAATCCAAAATAGCTTTGCCAAAAACATCCCCAACTAATTCTTCTAAGCTACCCTTTAAAGACTTATTATGTTTGCTATTATCATCTTTCCTTGCGTCTAAATATTTATTAAATACGATTTCATCATCATAACTATTCATAGTTATCACATCCATTTTAATTATATCATACTGATTGTAACAACAAAATAATTCATTATAATAATTCATTTAATTTGGTCAATTTCGATCAAACAAAAAAACGTTAACATAATAAGTCTGTTAACATTTTTTATAACTATTTACCACAGCAGTTTTTATACTTTTTACCAGAGCCACAAGTTGAAGCAAATCTAGTATATATAGTATATATAGTATTTACTATAT
>CAYWFZ010000005.1:0-55737 GCA_964458035.1 uncultured Muribaculaceae bacterium
GAGCTGATGCTCCTGTTAAAAGAGTTGTAAGAATTGGTGTTTCAACTTCAACATAGCCTTGTTTATCTAGGAAGTTTTGAATACATCTAATTATCTTAGGTCTCATCATCGCGATACGCATAGATTCATCATTCATGATTAAGTCAACATATCTTCTTCTATATCTTTCTTCAACATCTGTTAAGCCATGAAATTTTTCAGGAAGTGGACGAAGAGCTTTAACTAAATGCGTATATTCTAAACACTTGATTGTTATTTCTCCAGTTTGAGTCTTCATTATTTTACCCTTTACTCCAACAATATCACCAATATCAGCTGTTTTGAATAAAGAGTATGATTCTTCTCCAATGTCATTTATTGAAATATATATTTGAATACTTCCTGTCTTATCTTTAATTGTAAAGAAGGATGCTTTCCCCATCTTTCTTATAAACATAATTCTACCAGCAACACATGCACAGTCATCCATATTATCAAAAGCATCATGTGGGGTATCAGCATATTTCTTTTTTATATCAGAGGCAAAATCTGTTCTTTCAAATCTAGTTCCAAATGGATCGATTCCTAAATCACGGATTTTATTCATTTTTTCTCTTCTTACTAATTCTTGATCTGTTAATTTTCTTTCCATAATAAAAACCTCTTTCTTTATTTAATAATCTACTATAATTTTATCACATTTTCTAGTATTTTTTTCGCTTTTGAGCCATATTTTTGACAAATAATTAAAAATATACTAAAATAACTCAGCGAATGAGGGGTATGTGATATGGAACTTTCAAATAAATATTTTAGAAAACATATAAAACTTATACATGATCTTGCAAAAAATATTACTCAAACTAATGTAAGAGATGAAAACACTTTTAATTTTATTGTATTTAGTGGTATTCATAAAATAGATATAGGATATGAAACTATCCCTATATTAAAACTACATTCAGAAGAACAAAAAAATCAATCTTTTATAATGCAAGGTTTTATGGAATCAGTAATGATTATGGACCTATATTTGGCACTTAATAAAAAGATTTGTTTAGGAGAATCTACAAAGAAAGATGAAAGTATTATAAATAGAATTATATCTTGTGTTAATAATGATAAGACTGATAAAAAATATGATAATTTATTTATTGATCCTAATGTTGATGCAATGTTAGTACAGTCTAGCTTGGACTTTTTAGATCTTACTGCCTTTGATAAGGTATTAACATTTAAATGTTTGACTGAAGATGATGCTACAGTTCTAAATGCTATTTCACCACTTTTTATGCAAGATTTAATTACTTATGCAGTTGATATTAATAGAGACTTCTTTATTAGACAAATTAATAAATTGAAGAAGGCTTTTGGTGAAGAAGAAGCAATGAATATAGCTGCTAAATTTTTAATTGGTGCATTTAAAATGGATATTCAAGCAGAAGAATTAATAATAGATATTAGAAATCATGCTGGTACAGATGAGGTTATGCAAGGATTAGTAGATGAAAATATTCAATTAGTTTCAGCATTTGTTTTATCATATTATAAAGAATATAATCAGGAAGGTCCAAAATTAAGTTAAGTAAAAAAAGTTGATAAATTATCAACTTTTTTATTTTTTTAGATATGCAAGTTCTTCTTCACTTGTTATAGCTTTTCTTTCCCTTTCAAGTTGTTTTATGCTTTTTTCAGGTGTTGGTAAATCTTCTGGCATAGTGCCGCCAGCTTCTTCTATAGCTTTTCTTACTATCTTTCCTACTTCTTTGTGAGTAATGCAAGCATTATACTCCCCTTCTATGTTATCTCTTTTTAATTTAGATTCTGTTTGAACGATTCTGAATAAATTGTCAGCTAGTTCTTCGCTTCCCATATTATCTAAAATTTCTTCTCGATATCTTAATCCTTTTCTCCTAGCTATGTCATTTGCAGTTTCACCATTATATAAACCTTCATATCCTGCATTATGAAATTTGTCAAAATTCTTAACTCCAGCATTTTGTGCTGTTTTATTTAAAGAATAATTCCCTTTTTTAGTTAGGCTTCGTTGGTAGAGTCTTTTATCATCTTCAGTTAAAAGAGCATACTCTTTTTCTGATAACTCTTGACGTCTTGTTTGTACTGCAAAATATGTTTGACCTAAAGCAACTACTTCTTTCCTTGGATCTGAATTTTGCACTATTAAGTAACACGCATAGCGTGACAATTTATAATCCTCAATTTTTACAATTGCATTATTATTTCTTTTTGACAACTTGCCGACGTCGGTAAAATGTTCAGGAACCTCTTTTTTACTTAATTTGCATGCCGATTTAGCTTTTTCTATTACACTACTAAAATTACTCCATTTTGAATACTTAAGTACTTTCATTAGTTCTCTCGCTAACCAATATTCATTACCATATTTATCTTTGTGTTTAATATCATCGAATGTTTTCTCGTCATATAGTTCTATTTTGTTCATTTTTTAATCTCTCCTTTGTTTATGCACGATTACATCTCCTTTTGATTAGTAAATTTAATATATTTTCTCAATGTAATAGTAAATTTTTTTCAGAATAATAGCAAGCATTTTATATGAATCTTTTAAAGTTTTTCCAAAAATCCTACAGATATTAAAAATCAGCATTTAATTATACACTTCATTTACATATGCTAGAAATAATATTATGGCAACTAAAAACAGTTGGCTTAAATGACCAACTGTTTTAATATTATTTTTTTAATAATGCAAGTTGTTCTTCTTCACTTGCTAGAGTTTGTCTTTCTTTTTCAACTAGCTCTTTAGGTGCTTTATTAACATACCCTTCATTACTTAATAATTTCTTTCTTCTTTCAATAGATGCTTCTAAATCATTAATTTGTTTTTCTTTTAGTCTTAATTCTTCTTCGGTTATTTGTTTTTCAAAATAAATTGTAGCTTTATATTTCTTTGTTTTAACATCATATGAATTAATACTTAGATCTTCATTAACTAATGCATCTGTTAATTTTAACATCTTTATTATTATTTCATCATCAGTATTAATTTTAACTTTAGCATCTTTAGTTATATTATTTTCAGCTTTTACATTACGGAAGTTCTTGATAAACTCTATTTTTTCGTCAACTAGTTTTTCTTCATTTTTAAATATAAGAGAAGCATCATATAATGGATACTCACTTATCATGATTGAATCATGAGTCTTGATTGGTAACATTCCATAAATCTCCTCTGTAACAAATGGCATAAATGGATGTAATATTTGAAGAATTCCAGATAATACCCAGAATAGTGTTGATTTTGTTGCTGGTTTATCTAAATTATATTTTGCAAATTCAATATAGTTACTACAGAAGTCATCATAGATAAAATTATATGTTTCCGTACCTACTAAATTAAATTCATACTTGTCCATATGTTTAATAGTTGAATTAATAATGCGTTCGTATTTAGTTAAAATCCATTTATCTTCATCACTTAGATTAACTAGTTCAGCTTCTTTCAAGTCTTCAATGTTTAATAGTACAAAACGAGAAGCATTCCAAATTTTATTTATGTAATTCCATGTGCTTGAAAGTTTTTCTTCATCGAAACGAAGATCTGTACCCATTGCAACATCTGTTGATAGATAGTATCTTAAGGCATCTACTCCATACTTTTCTATCATATCCATTGGGTCAACTCCATTACCCAAAGACTTGGACATTTTTCTTCCTTGTTTATCACGGATTAAACCATGAATTACACAATCTTTAAATGGACGAGTACCAGTAATATGTTCAGCTTGGAATACCATTCTTGCAACCCAGAAGAAGATGATATCATATGCTGTTACTAAACAATCATTTGGATAGTATCTTTCAATGTCTTCAGTTTGATTTGGCCAACCTAATGTCGAGAATGGCCAAAGTGCACTTGAGAACCATGTATCTAATACATCTTCATCTTGTACCCATCCATCTTCAGTTGGAGCAGTCTCTCCTACATATATTTCGTCTCCCTTATACCATGCAGGGATACGATGACCCCACCATAGTTGACGAGATATACACCAGTCAAAACAATCTTCCATCCAATGTGTTAAAGTTTTCTCAAACTTGTCTGGAACAAAGTTAACTTTTTCATTTTTTTTCTTTTGGGTATCTAAAACACGCTTAGCTAAGTCTCCCATGCGAACAAACCATTGTTTAGATAGATATGGTTCAACCATTACTCCTGTACGTTCAGAGTGACCTACTGAGTGTGTCATTGGTTCGATACTTATAAGTAAACCATCACTTTCCAAATCCTTAAGTAAAGCTTCCCTACATTCTTCGCGAGTCATACCTTCGTACTTTCCTGCATTAGCATTCATTGTAGCGTCTTCATTCATAACTACAATTCGCTCCAAGTTATGACGGTTTCCAACCTCAAAGTCATTAGGGTCATGGGCTGGAGTTATCTTAACAACTCCTGATCCAAACTCTGGATCAGCATGTTCGTCAGCTATAACTGGTATTGCTTTATTAACGATTGGTAATATGACATTTTTACCAATATATTTTTTGTATCTTTCATCATTTTCATTTACGGCAACTGCAGTATCACCAAATAAAGTTTCTGGTCTTGTAGTTGCAACATCTAAAAATTCATTTGATCCCTCAATAAAGTATTTTAAGTGATAGAAAGCACCTTCTATATCTTTATAGATAACCTCTTCATTAGATAAAGCTGTTTTAGCTTCAGGGTCCCAGTTAATGATTCTTTCACCACGATAGATTATACCTTCATTATAGTAATCAACAAATACTTTAGTTACAGCTTTATTTAATCCTTCATCAAGAGTAAATCTTTCTTTATTATAGTCAACTGATATTCCCATCTTAGCCCATTGTTCTCTTATGTTTCCACCATATTCGTGAGTCCAATCCCAACAAGCATCTAAAAACTTTTCTCTTCCATATTCATACTTATTGATACCTTGTTCTTTTAGACGTTTAACTACTTTTGCTTCAGTTGCTATTGCTGCATGGTCCATTCCTGGTAGCCATAAACAATCAAATCCTTGCATTCTTTTATAACGAATTATTATATCTTGTATTGAAACATCCATTGCATGGCCTAAATGAAGTTTACCTGTAACATTTGGAGGTGGAATAACTATGCAATATGGATTTTTACTCTTATCTCCTGAATTAAAATATCCAGCATTTTTCCATTTCTCATATTTTCCTTCTTCGATTTTTTTATTATCGTATTTTGTGTCTAACATTTTTATCATCCCTTCTTAAATAAAAAAAGAGCCTTCATCCAAAGGACGAAAACTCGTGGTACCACCTTAATTTGTGCTCTTTACTCTTAACGTGAGTTACTCGTTTAACTCTACTACTATTTCAAGTTAACAACTCCCAAGCTACCTTCAAATACTCTTGTTAAGAAAGACTTTCAGTCAGTGATCTTTCATTCCTAATAACAAGTGATTATTTTACTCCTCTTGTTCTGTGTCTTTAAAATAATTACTAATTACATTATACATTAATTTTGTTATTTTGCAAGATTTTCTTGTTGTTTGCTTATTTTTAATTGTTTAGAATCTTCTCTACTTAGATTTTCTGATTCAATTATATCTTCTAATACTGTTCTATATGATTCGGGTAACTTTGATACAACATCAGGTGTGTTACCTTTAGTAATGCTTTCTATTAAAAGTGAAAGTTCAGCTTCCATAACCATTCTTTTTTCTTCTTCTGTTAAATTATCTATGCCATTCGCATCATTACAAAGAATACTATGTAACATATTACTTGTCTCTTCATCACCAGCAACTACTTCAATATCTTCATTTCCTCTAACACCTGCATAAAATGTACGAGTCAAATAACTTTCAAAAACATTAGCTTTAGCTTCCATTAAAACACTTAAATAGTAATCTAATAATTCTTGATCTTCACTTGATACTTTATAAACTTGAGTAGGATTAACACATCTTACTTCATACTCTTCAACACCAAAATCGTAATTTTCAACAGTGCAACCATTATTTTTAAAATAAATGTCATAAGATGGATGAACATATCCTCTAGATGAATAAACTGCAGAAGAAGTATCTCCATTCATACATTTCTCACGTGCTCTTTTTACTGAATAATCATAAATATTGTCTAGATAAGCCATTTTGACACCCTCTGGTAATAAGCTAAATTCAAAAGGTGTAATATAACATTCCTTGTCTAGCATCTCTTTTCTATTGTAGTTTAAATTTTCCATAAATCATTCTCCTTCTAAGTTTTTTATATATTATATTATATATCTTTATTCAGTTCAATGATTTTTTAAAAAGCATGAATCTTCATGGTCATTAATAATACCAATTGCTTGTAGATATGAGTATATTATTGTACTTCCAACAAAACGCATTCCTCTTTTAGTTAAATCAGAAGATATCTTATCTGAAAGATCCGATGTTGTATTTGTTCCATCACCTATTATTTGTTTTCCATTGGTGTAGTCCCATATATATTTATCAAAAGAACCATATTCTTCTATAATTGATTTATAAATTTTAGCATTATTAATTGATGCAATAATTTTTCGTCTATTTCTGATAATTCCAGTATTCTGCATAAGTTCATCAATCTTTTTTTCATCATAGTTAGAAATTTTTTCATAATCGAAGTTATCAAAACATGAACGGAAGTTTTCTCTTTTATTTAAAATACACTCCCATGAAAGTCCAGCTTGAAATGATTCTAAAATAAGAAGCTCAAAAAGATATTTATCATCGTGACTAGGTACTCCCCATTCATTATCATGATAATCAACATACAATTTATTATTTGTATTACACCATTTACATCTCTTCATATTCACGTTTTATCCACTCCATTATAATACTTACAATATAATCTATTTCTTTTTGTGTTAGCTCTCTACCTTTTGGAATCTTGTGCCATTTAAATAGACACTCACGACAACAAGTTGCTGTTGCATGCTCGGCAATAAATACAGGGTGCCCTTTAAAAGGAGTTTGTTTTCCGTCATTTTTAATACTTGCTGGTGCTAGACGCTTTGTTATAAAATCATAGGCATGTTCTTTAATTTTATCTAAACCAACCTTATCAATGTATTCTTTATCTTTCTGTTTTAAAGTAAAGCTACTTCTAAATTTAGACTTAGAAAGTATTATTAAAATATCCATAATTATCCTTCTTTATTAAATTATATAATAACAAATTTAATAATGTAAAGAAATTAAATTTATTAATCAATATACCTAAATGAGTCTTGTATAAAAAAACTAATAAATGTTATAATTAAGTTGGTGAGAAGCAGATTATCTCTTGGGTATGATGCTTACCACATAGTTTTTGCATCTTTATTCAGAAGAATAAAGATGTTTTTTATTACCCAAATAGTATGAGTAATAAAATAGTAATCGTTTGGATTAGCATTATTAGGTCTTTCAAATTAATCACTATATCACCTCTTTACTTCAAAAAAACAAAACCCCCTGAATTTTTCACCCAAGGTATTAGAGGTGATAAACATCTTTTCTGCTTCTCGAGTGTGTATACTAACACGCCCATATAAAATAATTTGTCGAATATTCTGTTACATAAAAAAACAAGGCCTTCACCTTGTTAATATTGAACTCTAATAAGTTCTATTTCATAAAGTAATTCATCACCTATATTACCATCAATATCTTCACGATAATTGGGAATAGTATCAATTAGTTCAAAACCAGCCTTCTCTAAAATAGTTTTTGCTCCAATGTTTCTTCCATCACATGTAGCATAGATACTTCCTAGATTAGTTTTTTTAAGCTCTTCAACTATTTTCTTTAAAGCTTCTGTTCCATATCCTTGATTCCAATAATCTCTGACTATCCAAATATTTACTGATTTACTTCTACTATCCTCTTGATATAGGGAAATATTTCCAATTATTTTATTAGTTTTCTTTTCCTTAATAATTAATCTTGTATGATAATCATCTTTATATGTGTTAATGATATAATTAGTAAATCCTTCAAGATCCCAATCCACTCTAAAACCAGGAAGATATTTACCTACCTCTTTATCTGTTCCCCATGCTTCGTACATAACAGAAATGTATTCAGGTATAAATTTTTTAACTTCAAGATTTTTAGTTTCAAATTCCATATCATTACCCTCATATCTATAATAAAATTATATCATAGTAATTGGTATAATATGTATTATTTTAGTTTGTATTGTGTCAAATTAATGTTTTAAACTGGGAAATTTGTTATTAATCATTGATGAAGATTCCTCTTTTAGAAATATTAATAATATCTTTAATAAAGAACTGACAATTTCCTTACTCTTCTTATCTAATTTTTTGCTTTCTTTAATCAAACTTATAACTTTTTTTAACTTATTATTTCTTAAATCCAGTAATGATTTTATTCCGGCACGGTTGAAAATATCAAATAGATCATGGACAAACTCTTTTCTCTCTTCATCACTGTAACTATTTAACCAGCTTTCTAATGATGCTTTTAGTTTCTCACTTCTTGATGATAATTTAGTATATTTGAAATTGTATTCATCAATACACCAATTAATCATGTTATGGGCCATAACTCCCTTTTTCATAGATGCGACAATAGTTATATCACTAACATTATAAAATAATAAACCGATGATAGAGTAATTTGTAACGACTCTTCTTATTTTATTCTCAATTTGTTTAAATTCTTGGGACAACACTTGTTCTTCTCTTATTCCTGGAGCATCAAACATATAAATAGTTTGTACTTTTGATTTTTTTAAAGTTCTCCCATACATACCAGCTACTAGTGCAAGATTACCTCCTTTTGAGTGACCTCCCAAAATATATTTTCTTTTACTAAAAGGGTTTATATTATGATTAACATACTTAATAGCTTCTTGTTGTGATGGAACAGGAAATTTATAACTCATAGCTGCATCTTCATACCATCCTCCAATTAGCTCATCTGTTCCTTCGAAGGATAGATAACTTAAATTTTCACTAATGCTAATGCATATAGCTTGAAATTGTTTTTTATCTTCAATTTTTTTTACATATTTAGATAACTCTAGATTACCAAATCTTTTTGTCTTATATATTGCTTTAAATATCTTTATACCTGTTTGAACAGAAAACACATTTTTCTTTAATTCGGAAGCTGAATATTGATTAAAAAAAAGAATACCAGCATCCTTTATTTTTATTTTCTCGTGTTTTTTTATAAGACCAGAAAAATTAATATAAGATAAGCTTGCCATAATTAAACTATCTAGTTCATTAAAAGTCACTAACTCAAAAGAATAATCTCCCGTATCCTTTATATAATCAATTATATTTTTTCTCTTTTTCATATAATCACTTCATCTATAGTTAAATTATATAAAATAATGAAAAAAAAAGAAATATAATTATTTCTTTTTCTTAAAATCATCTACATTCATTACATAAATGTAACCAATGTTTTCACTTATAATGTAGAATACTGCTTCTTCACCAAGTTTTTCTTCATGGTATAAGATTGGTTTATTTAAACTATCTCTTATATCCATTAAAGCATTAAAGCTCTTTACAACTTCTATTCTTAAAGATCTAGTCTTCAGCATATCTTCTACTCTTTCAGTTATAACTGTTTCACTTATATATCTTTCATTATCTCTTAATATCTTATTAAGTGTTACACGATAATTTTCTTTTTCATCTCTTGTATAAATGATATATAGAACTATACCTGCTATAGCTAAAACATCTATTACAATAAATACAATTCCAGCAGTAAATAATGCTTTATTTTTTATAATAGCTTCTCTTTGTTGTAGTGTAGCATTCTTATTATTAGATAGTTCATAATCCATTGAAATATCTACTGTCTTTGTAGTAAGTGGTATATTTAAAGTAATTACACCAGTATCAGAAATAGTCTTATCAAAGTGAGAATTCTTTCCTCTAACGTCTACCATTAAACTAACTACAAGATTGGCATTTGCTGTTAAACCATATTCATCAATAAAGTTTTTAGCTATATTATTATATTTACCATAATCAATTTTAACATTTTCTTTAACGCTTAAAGCATTATTTTCAGCAGTTACTTTTTTACTGCTTTGTAAGTATTCTTTTTTATCATAGATTACTTTACCATCTGTATTAGTAACATTAAGTGTTGCTAATATATAGTATTCGTAATCAATATCAATATCGTCTTCACTTGAGAATTTATACGAGAAATCTGCATCTACATAATCAATTAATGAAGAAATATATTGTTTATCTTTACCTAAGTATTTTGTATCAAAGTGAGTGTTTTTCTTTAAGTATACTTTGTAATCCAAATCAGATGAATCACTATAGTTTATCTTATATGTTTTTTTAAATGTCAAAGACAAACTAGTTATTAGTAATAATACAACTAGAATAATTAGTCCTACAGATACTGTTAGAGGAATAGACTTTTTACTGTTATTTCCTCTTAAGATTGGTAATTCTATTTTTTCCATTCTTTACATCACTCACATTCTAAAATATTTCACCTAATATAACTGAAGGCCAAGCAATAAATGGTATTCTTTTTTCTACTGTGCCAAGTATATCACTTTCCTCTACCAACCAATTGTCAGCAGATTCATTTGCGTCACCTTTAGTTTGATACACATATTCACCATCTAAAGTATATACCTTTATAACGCGGTGAACAATCATAACATTATTTCTTTTAAACACTATTACTTTGTCTTTAACATTTTCATTCTTTTCATGTCTCTTATAGATGATTGCGTCTCCTTTATTTATTGTTCCAGTCATTGATTCTGAACCAATACCTATCATAGAATATTTAAATTCTCTTGATACTAAGCAGACAAGAATGACAAATATTACTGTTGAAATAGCTGTTACTATTTTGTTATCTTTTTTCTTTTCTCTTTTTTTTACAACTGTTCTCCTTTTGTTTAATTCTTTAACATAGTTATAAACAACATATGGGAAAACAAGCAATATTACTGCCTCTAGTAGCATATTTAGTTCTGGTCTTACTGAAAGAAAATATATATATAAATCCATTATCAGTACATAAACGAACGTTAATGGATAACCACCAATAACACTTAAATAGTTAAGTAATATATTCTTAGCTGCACTTGGTATCAAGAACATCGCTAAGAACTCATAAACTAAAGTAAATGATGTAAAAGTATATATTTTTGGTGCTATTGCTAAATCCACTAGTATACACATTATTATTAATAATGTTTGCATAAGTATGCTCTGCCATTTTTTAGTTGTACGAGCATTTATCACTAAGTAACGTATTATTTCTCTTGTGATTACTGTTAGGAATACTAGCAATATTATACTTTTTTCAACATAACTTTTAAACATTGTACTATAGTTAGATATATAACCAGTTTTAGTTCCAACTAGATACAGTATACTTTGTATCAGAAAAGCAAGCCCTGCTACAAGTATTATTTTATATTTATAATCTCTTTTGTCTATCTTTCTATAGCCGAACAAGAAAATGCTTAAAATAAGCATTCCCAGTAGAACTATAAAAGTAAACATAAAATTTATTGTTTTTGAAATATAAATATTAAAGAATAAAAGAGAAATTGTTAATATTATTGAAAGTATTTGCAATATATATTTAAACATATTTCTCACCACTCTTATTTTTTATATCTATTATTCACTTAAACCAGAAGCATTAATCTTACAATTTACTGTATATTGTGTTGTAGCATCTGAACCATCAGCAGCAGTACCTACATAAGATTTTCTAAGAGTTACTACAAGAGTACGACCTGCTAGTGTTTCTGTTTTTGCTAACTTAATATTAGTTCTTTCAGTTGCTCCTTCTTTTACTTCTGTGAAATCTCCTGGATTTAGTGTGATATACTCATTGTTTGTTTCTATACCAGTTACTTGATTAGTAACATTAGTTCCAGCAGCGTTAGTTACTGTACAAGTAATTCCAGTAAATTCAGCTACATATTGAGAATTATTAGTAATATCATAAGTTAATGTTGCTGTTTCACCAATATTTTTTAGTGTGTCAGTAGTGAATGTAATTCCTTTTCCATTATCTATGATTCTTAAAGGATCTCCTTCTGCTCCTGCACCAGTTACGTTTTCTACACCAGTTTTAGTTGTATCACTGTAAGTTAGTGATGCCTTTGTGAAAACTAGGTTGTTTTTGAAGTTGCTTTGGTTTGCTCCTAGACGGATAGTTCCGTTAATTGTTAAAGTAGTAGTTACAGCTGCAAACCCGATAGATAATAATACTATCAATACTATAATACTCTTTTTTGTTTTACCTTTCATATAAAAACTTCCTCTCTTTTTTATTATTGTCTTATGATTAAATTTTATCACAACGATGTCAATTATCAACAATATTCGACAAATAATTCAATTATTTGACACTTTATTTTTTACTTAGTTTAACTCTTGCAAATTCTAGTAAAACTATTATTATTATGCCTAATATGAAAAATATTATGTCAAAAGTTTTAATTGTTAGCATTGCTTGAGGAACCTCTAATGTAGTTGGTCCCATAACAATTGAGAAAAGGGACGCTATCATCATTCCAATAATTGTATAACATATTTGGCTACGATACTTCTTTAATCCAATTCTTAATAAGCGAACAAAGAACACAATTCCGAAGATTATGCCTATACCAAATACGATTAGTATAGGTAGTACAGAAAAATTGAATTTTAATAATTCTTTTATAAAGTTCATTATTGGAATATATAGGCCAAATACAAGTAGTAAAGTTGATCCAGATATTCCTGGAAGAACCATTGCAGTTATCGCGATAGATGCTGCTACTAGTACATAAAGGTATGTAAACACATTTGGGTTATTTACATCTACACTTAGTAAAGTGTTTCCATTTAAAAGAGTGATACCTACAACAAGTAATGCCCCCAAAATGGAAAATATGATATTTTTATATTTTCCTTTAAAAGAATCTGATTCTTGCTTTATTATTAAAGGTATTGCTGCAACAATAAATCCAATAAACAAAGAAGACATAGAGTATATCTTAGTTGTAAAAAGTGTTGAAAGAACTGTTGCTGATGCAAGGAACCCTATCACCCACCCAATTCCTAATTTAATTAAGAATGTTAATGCACTTTTTTTCTGTTTTAGTGATCCTCTAAAAAAGTCATCTAAAGAATTAATGAATTTGTCATAAAATCCTAAAAGAAACGCGATTGTTCCACCTGAAACTCCAGGTACTGAATCTGCAAGTGCCATGCAGAATCCATTAAACATGTTTATTATATAATCTTTTGCTTTTTTCATAAATTACTCCTTTTTTGCTGGTTTCATATTTGACCATCTTTTTTTCATATAATCATCATCGGCATACTTATCACATAACTCTTCAACTATGTTTGTAGCATTAATTCCTTCGCTTCTTCTATTATATCGCATCATAACACAACCCGTTATAAATAAGTCTATTAGAAAAAGAACAAATAACGTATAAGTCATTATACTTCCAAATTTTTTTGGTATCTTTTCTATCGCATTTGTAAGTATTGGGTATATGTATTTTATGAATATTACTGCAGCTGCCCCCCAAAAGAAGCAAAAAAGCAGGTTAATTCGTCCATTGATGTTAAATGGTATGTGAGAATAATCCCAAAATATTGTTCCAAAGAAAACTTCTGTAAAAACACTGCAAACATATTCGAATGCTCCACCCATTATACTTCCTACCACAAATATAAATGTTTTACTTTTATCTTTATACCTGTGAAGACAAATCGTGGCAAGAGAAAGCCCAAGTCCCCAAACAATGGAAAGTTGTCCAAACACAAGTGATGATCTACTCATCCATCTATGCATAGAAAATCTGCAATAGACAATTTCCCAAATATCGCCAACAAAAGCCCCAATGAGAAAAATAAGAAAAAGCTTATAAAAGTTTAACCCTTCTGCAAAAAGTTCTTTATCTTCTTTTTTCTTCTTCTTTTTTACATTGGGATAAGCACTTTCTATTCTTTTTTTGGAAGACGATAAAATAAAGTTACCTACTTTGTTAGATATGTATTCCAGCTTTTCTGTATGTAGCATTTTTATGGTTATAAAAGATGTAATGAGATCGACTATAGCTATACCAAATAAAGAAAATAAAATTATACTTCTTATAACAATATTAATATCGTCAAATGCTAACATTAATATTGGGTTTACAACACGTACTAAAAGTACTCCAAGTATTCCCCAAAGAAGTGAATATTCTAAACATATGTAACCATCAAAGTTAAACTTTTTGTTTGAATAATTCCACCATTTTACTTTATTTATTTTTTCTAGAAATTTACCTACAAGAAATTCAGCAAATGTTCCATATATAACTGATGCTAAAAATATACCAAATATACTATGTATATCTCGTGTGATAAGCAATATTATTACTGAACAAAAACCATATATTGGGCAAAGAGGTCCATAAGTAACACCACGATTTACAAACTTTCCTTCTTTAACAGCTACAGATGTTACTTCAAGTAGCCAACCAAATGCTGAATATACTAAAAAAATAAAGATTAAATCCAGTATAGTATTATAATTCATATATTATCACATATATACTATATCATATTTAATCTTTATTTGGAATATTTCATATTATTAATTATCTTTTTAAATGTTTGTTTTAACTTATGTTCTTTTTTACTCTTAGGATTTAAAACGTAAGAAATTATCTCTTCACTTCCAGTTAAATAGGCTTCATCATAAATAGATAAGCCAAACTTATTTAAGAAGTTACAAACGCATTTATTTCTAAAAAGAATTCTAATGTTTTCTATTAAGCCAGACTTTATAGCATAGTTAATTGGCCTATTTCCTACCTTATCAGGAGTATTTATGTCGGCATTACTTTCACATAAAGAATTTAAGTAATAGGAGTTTTCTTTTGTTGATGCAATGTGTATTGCTTTTAATCCTTCACTATTTGAAAGTTCTAAATTGGGATTATGTTCAAGTATTATTAAAAAGCACTTAGGGAAATCTTTACCTATTGCTAACATAAGAGATGTATTTCCAGAGTCATAATCTTTATAATCTAAATTTGCTCCTTCATTGGCAAGCATTTCTATATACAAAGTTAAATCATCTGTTTCTTCTTCGCTTTGAAGTAATGTATCAACAATTTTTTTACCTAATTCATTTTTATACTCATCTTGATATATATGACGCATTTCTTTCACTCCTCTTTTTCATATAATACTCGCTTTTTTAATTATGTTTCGGGCAAAAAAACACATTAAGTTTTATCTTAATGTATTAATTGTCTTTTGATAGTCGTCTGATTCACATATATATGAACCCGCAACGATTATGTCTAGATTATCAAGTAAGGAACGCGTATCAGCATTTACCCCACCATCTAATGAAATTTTATAATGATAATTATACTTGTCACGATAACTTATTAATTCGCCAATTTTATCAACTGTTGAAAGTGCAAGTTTTTGTCCACCATATCCTGGAGTTACTCCCATTATTAAAACATTTTCAATGGAATCTAAGTACTCTTCAATGTCTTGGATTGTTGTTTCTATTTTAATTGCAATACCAGCATTAATTCCTAGACTATGAATTAACGATATAAGTTCACCAACATCATCTTCAATTTCAGCATGTATTGTAAAAAATGCAACATTAAGTTGTGACAAAGTTTCAATGTATTTTCGTGGGTGAGCACACATAAGATGAATATCTAAAGGTTTTGTGGAATCCTTAAATAATTCAAGTGTTTCATCAATAGTTAAAACTGTGCGATCAACAAATATACCATCCATGATATCAACATGAATATAGTCCGTATCAGTTTCCATAATCTTTTTTATAGTTATTGGCCTATCGTACTTACTTTTTAAAAACGTTATTGATGTTTTCATCTTCCATCATTCCTTTGTAACTTTCATATCTACTTTTTAGTATTTTACCGTTTTCTAAATCCTCTTTTACTTTACAACCGATTTCATTTAAATGCTTACAATCGCGAAATTTGCATTCATCATGTTTAAATTCAGGAAAAGCAAAACGAATATTATCTTTATCTTTAATTACATCTAATGCCGAAAATCCTGGAGTATCAGCTATGTAATAGTCACGTACTTTAAACAGTTCAACATGTCTCGTGGTGTGTTTACCTCTTCCAAGAGCAAAAGATATTTCATTAGTTGCCAAATTTAAATTAGGGTCTAACTTATTTATAAAGCTAGATTTTCCTGCTCCAGTTTGTCCAGATAATGTCACAGTCATGCCTGATATGCATTTTTCTATCTCTTTAATTTCAGTGTTTAAAAATGTCTTAATACCGATATTTTTATAGTATTCAATTATTTTATCGAACTCGAGTCTTTCTTCTTCTTTTAGTAAATCATACTTAGAAAATACGATTATTGGTTCAATATTTGATAGATAAACATTTGTTAACATCTTATCTAATAAAAATGCAGAAAAATCAGGATGACGTAAGCTAGTAACAATTATACAAGCATCAACATTTGCAATTGTTGGTCTAGTTAATTCATTTTTTCTTGATTCTATATTGTCAATAGTAAGTGATGTTTCATCAAACTCAACTATATCACCAACTAGGGGGATGATATTTTTATTTCTAAATATTCCCCTTGGTTTACAATTATATGATGTGCCATTTGCATCTACTGTATAAAGATTACTTATATTTTTGATAATCCGTCCTATCATCATCTAGTCTTCTCCACCGACAGGTATATCTCCATTATCTAAATCATTTCCACTTTCTGGTTCTTCAGCAATATATATTGTTAATGATTGATTTGGCATTGCTGATGTTCCAGCTTTTTGAGATTGTGAATAGATTGTTCCAGCTGGGTATTCATCAGTTGGATTATAAACAGGTGTTAAATTAATACTGTATTTTTCGCACCAAGCTTCTATTTCTTTTAAAGAATACTCACCATTTGTAAAGTCTGGATAGTCACTTGTCTTATTTGGGATATAGATAGTTATTGTATCTCCCTCAGTAAGTGTAGTTCCTGCCCCAGGTTCAGTACGAATTATTTCGTTAACATTTGCTGTATCATTTTCCTCTTCTTTTAAGATAACGTACAAGTTATACATTCTTTCTAAAACAGCTTTAACTTCAGTTGCATTTTGTCCTGCAAGTTCTTCAACTACATAACCTTTTTCGCCAGCAGATACATATAAAGTAATTACTGCTCCTTCTTTTCTTTTGCTTCCCGCTTGAGGAGATGTTCTTACAACACGTCCAGCGTCTATTTCGGATGAGGAAACCTCTTTTTGTTCTTCATCAATTTCAAAGCCCATTTCTTGTAACTTCTGTTCTGCTTCTAAAACCGTTAATCCTTCAACTGGTGGTACTTCATTTACCTTTACTTGATTGAATTTAGGCAATAAAAGTACTAGTGTTGTTACAATAACTACTATAGATGTGAAAATAATTGCGAGTATTAGTAGCAATTTATTCTCTTTTTTCTTTAAATCTCTTTCAGTAATTTGTTTAGCTTTAATATCGATCTCTCCTGTATCTTCTTTCTTTTCTTCTTTTTTGGTAGTTTTTTTAGTTTCTTTTACTTTTGTTTCTTCTTCATTTTCTTTCAAAAGATCTGCCTCAATATCTTTTTTCTTCTTAGATGCTTCTCCTTCATCTTCAGGATATTTAAATACATATCTTGGTTCACTAGCACGCGAATCTGAAAGTGCTGTTTTTAAGTCATCATGCATTTCTTTAGCATCAGCATATCTATTTTTTACATTTTTAGCTGTTGCTCTCATAATAATATTTTCAATTGATTGAGGAATATTTGGAACTTTATCCCTAACACTTGGAAACGGTTCTTTAATATGTTTAAGAGCTATTTCAACAGCATTATCTCCTCTAAATGGTAAGGACCCTGTTAAAAGTTCATACATAAGTATACCCATTGAGTATACATCACTTTGAATTGTTGCACCTTTTCCAGATGCTTGTTCTGGAGGTAGGTAGTGAACTGACCCCATTACTGAATTTGTTTGAGTTAACTGAGTTGAATTTAAAGCCATTGCAATACCAAAGTCAGTTATTTTAATAAGTCCATTTTCTAGAATCATGATGTTTTGGGGTTTTATGTCTCTATGAATTATATAAGAATCATGGGCAGCTGACATACCATCAGTTACTTGTAACATGATATCAACAACTTCTGTTAGGGTTAAATTGCCACGTTTTTTTAATAGTTGTTTTAAATGTTTTCCCTCAATATATTCCATTACTATGTAGTATGAACCATTATCTTCACCTACATCGTATACTTCAACAATATTTGGGTGGCTTAAACTTGATGCTGATAAAGCTTCTCTTTGGAAACGTCTTACGAATTTTTCATCAGTAGCTAAGTCTCCACGAAGGACTTTTACTGCAACATTACGATCAAGAATAGTATCATATGCAAGATAAACATTGGCCATACCACCCTCACCAATTGTCTTGATGATTTGGTATCGGTCGTTTATCTTTTGACCTTTCATTATCATGTTTATGCCTCTCTTTCTTTAACTAGATAAGCAATTGATATATTATCTGTTCCACCTCTAACGTTGCATTTCTTTATTAATTTTATCAACTTATCTTCAACAGTTATTTCTGTTTCATTTAGTACTTTTTCAATTTGATCCTGTGAAAGCATATTTGTAAGTCCATCACTGCAAAGCATGATTGCATCAATGTCAGTTTCAACTTCAAATATATCTATTTCACATTGATCGGCTGCGCCTAAAGCTTTCATAAGTACATTTTTCTTTGGATGATTTTGAGCTTCAGCCTCAGATAGGTCTCCCGTTTCAACTAAGAAGTTAACTAATGTATGATCACGAGTGATTTTCTTAAGTTTACCATTCTTAAATACGAAGCCGCTTGAATCACCAATATTAACGAATAGAAGGAAATCTTTAGTTAGAAGCGCCATAACACAAGTTGTTCCAAGTCCCATTGATTCAGGATGTTCTTCACTATACTTAATAATATTATTATTAATTTCTTGAACATTTTCTTTTAACCAATTTACAGCATCTATCTTTGTTCCAATTGTTGATAAAGCTTTAAATTTAGAACCTATTTGTGTTACTACCATGGATGATGCTACTTCACCAGCTCTGTGTCCTCCCATTCCGTCTGCAACAATCATTAAATGTTCTGATGCAGCATTTTTTACAATTGTTACTGAGTCTTCATTATGACTTCTTACTCTTCCTGAGTCTGTAATATAAAATGACTTCATTTTTCCACCTCATTAGCTCGTAACTGTCCACAAGCAGCATCGATATTGCCACCAAATTCACGTCTTACAGTTACATTAATTCCCAGTTTTTTTAAAGTATCATAAAACTTCATTATCGTTTCATTGCTACTCTTTTTATATTCTATATGACTCGTCTCATTATAAGGAATTAAATTGACATATACATTTAATCCTTTAATTAAATGAGCAAGTTCTTTTGCTTCATTGATTGAATCATTTACTCCATCTAGTAAAAGATATTCAATGGTTACTCTTCTATTAGTACGCTCAATATAAAACTTAATTGCTGATAGTACTTCTTCTAAAGGGTATGCTTTATTAATCTTCATTATTTTATTTCTTAAAATATTATTTGGAGCATGTAGTGATAATGCTAAATTTGTTTGTATTTCTTCTTTGGCATAATCATATATTCTTGGTGCTAACCCACTAGTCGATACTGTTATGTGTCTTGCCCCAATCGCAATTCCATTTGGATCATTTATTATTCTAATAAAGTCCATTATGTTATTGTAGTTATCGAATGGTTCACCAATACCCATAACTACTACTGATGAAATACGAGACTTAATATCTTCTTCTATCATAAGTATTTGTCTTACAATTTCTCCAGCACGCAAATCACGAACTTTTTTAAGTCTTCCTGATTCACAGAAGGAACATCCCATATTGCATCCAACTTGACTTGATACACAGACACTTAATCCATAATCATGTCGCATTAGAACAGCTTCAATTAAATTGCCATCATCAAGTTCAAACAAATACTTATTAGTAAGATCACTCGTCTGTTTGCGCCTTAACTTAAGCATTGAAGTGTCGAATGTGGATTCCATTTTTTCCTGTAGTGCATGACTTATGTTACTCATATCAGAAAACTTATAAACTCTTTTTTTATAAAGCCACTCATATATTTGTTTAGCTTTATATTTCTTCTCTCCTGATTTAGTAAAATATTCTTGCATATCAGATAATTTGTAATCAAATATACAGTCCATATTTTCACCTTACTTACATTATATCAAAAGTGATGAAAAAATGATATAAAAAAGAAGAAACTTAGATTAGTTTCTTCATATTTTAGTTATTGAACAGTTACACCATAATTATTTGCGGATGTACCACCAGTTTGAATAGCTGTACCAGTGCTATTATGAATAGTTCTTCCGCCGCCATCATTTATAATTTCTCCGCCTGACATATTAAGTTTACCTGCATATATACGAATTGTTGGATGACCCGATGAATTATTCTTAACACTTCCTCCATATATATTAGTTACAGATGCGTAATTAAGTTTTTCTTCATCTGTTTCATTGTTTTCATCAGATATTATTTGTACTAATACTGTTGCCTTATCAATTTGATAGTTCCCAGAATATATGTTAAGTTCACCATGATTTGATATCAGTGGGAATGTTTCAGAACTTGTGCTGATAATTGAAGGTCCATCAGTTGAAGCATTTCCAAAATTAACTGTAGCATTTGGATGAACAAACACGGCGTTATTGACTGCACCTTCAGGCGAGTACAAATATGATCCCCCATTAATTGATGTACTACTATTATCGTAAAAATCAAACAATCCTAGGGACTGACCACCAACTTTCATATCAGCATTATTTATTGTTAGATTTCCGGATACATAGATTGTTCTAATAGTTCTTGTATTTGCGGTTTGTCTAAGATTTATATTATCTATTGTTAACTTTGAATTAGCATGAACACGAAGTGTTTCAGCATTTGTTATGTTTACATTTCCGTTTATTATTTTATTTTCGCTATTTGAACGTATAGCTAGCATAGTTGCAGTACCAGTATGGTTCAAGGTTGGTATTGTAGATTCTAATCCCATATTTAACTTTCCAAAAATACCATATCCAGGACCATTACTTGTATTTATGATTCCTTCATTTATGTTTAGATTGCCATATGCTGCAATAGTATAAGTTGTAGAACCATTTCCTATAAAATCAACCGTTTTTCCTTCCTGTCCAATATTTAAAGTTGACCCTGCATAGGTGTATACACTGTTTCCTTTTGCATAAGATCCTTCAAAATTACCTCCATTGATATTTGCTGTACCACCATCATTTACTTGCATTATTCCGCCGCCTTTAGTATTTGATGAACTAACAACATATGTACCATCATTTATTGTTAATTTACCTGATACATGAAATATTCTGTGTGCCGAAAGGGTATGAGAAAAATCTATATCAGCATCATCTATTGTCAATTTTCCAGTTTTATTAACAGCAATTCCTGTTGAATCCGTGATTTTAAAACAAGCGTTTTTAATTATATTTTCTTGAGTGCTATTAATTGATACCACATTTTTTCTAAATGTTTTTCCGATTATTGTTGGTGATGATGTTTCACTTCCTATTGTAAGTAGTCCGCTGATTCCTAATCCGTAGCCATTTTCAAAAGTGATGGTACCAGTAGGAATATTAATGTTTCCTGTTGAAAAGACAGTATAATTATTGGTATCATTTCCTATAATATTAACAGTTTTTCCTTCTTTTCCTAGATTTAAAGTTGTGTTTTCAAATCCATAAAATGAGTTTGATGTTCCATATGTATTATCAAATACTCCACCATTTATTGTTGCTATTCCAGTTTTGTCAACTTCGACAAGTCCTTCGGCTCCTAAATTACCTTCGTTAACCTTAAATATTCCGTTATCTATTGTTAAGTTACCGGCTATATATATTGCTCTGCTTATGGTCTTATTTGTTGTCAATTTGACATTTATATTTGCGTTTATTATTTTATTATCCTCATTTGAGTATACACTCATTAATCTATGTGTACTAACGTGATTAAATGTTGGTGTAGTATTCTCTGTTCCAATCGTCATTTTTCCATTAATAATATATCCTGTACCATTGGTTGTATTAATAGTTCCCTCTTTAATATTAAGGTTCCCTGATGACATAATCGTATGACTTTCACTATCATTACCATACAAATCTATTATTTTTTCAGCTTGTCCCATATTTAAGGTTGATCCGGCAGCATTATATATAGTAGCAGCTGTCCCGTAAGTGTTATCAAAAACCCCGGCATTTATTGTTGCGATTCCAGTTGCATTAACACCTAGAATTCCATGACTTTTTTGATTGGTTTCAGCAATACGATACGAGCCATTATTTATTATCAAATTTCCCGAAACATTGATAGCACTATTTGTTGAGGTGCTTGTAGTTTGTATAAGGTTTATGTTATCAATTGTTAGTTTCCCTGTTGGTGTAACATTAATGGCGTAGGTGTTGTATGTATTTATATTTCCATTTATAATCCTGTTGTCAGCATCCGATTCTATACGTAATAAATGTCTCGCGTCTTCATGATTCAGTGTTGGAGTCTCAGTTTCTGATCCTATTGTTAACTTTCCATTTACCTCATAGCCAAATCCACCACTTGTATTAATAGTTCCAGCCTTTATGTTTATATCTCCATTTGTTTTTAGTGTAACATAACCTTCTCCATTTCCGATTATATCTAATGTTTTTCCATCTTGCCCTATATTTATTGTTGAGCTTTTGCTAGTAGTTACTGTGTAATCATCTCCATAAGTATTATTTACAGTACCACTATTTAAGTTAATAGTGCTTCCTTCCCTGCCATTTAAAAGTCCTCTTACTTTTAAATTAGTTTCTTTAGTTGCAAACGTAGTATCATTATAATTTAGAGTTCCAGAAACTTCGAAAAAGTATTCACCATTTTTATCACCTTGGCAGTTAATCGTAGAATTATTTAAGGTCGTTATGGAATCCTTACTTGTAGAAAATTGAGTGTTATTTGTGTCTATATTAGAATTATCAATTATCGTTGTTCCTAAGTTTTTTATTACTGAGTGACCACTTGATCTTGATTGCTGTGATGCAGTTATACTTGAATTATTGATGTTTAGATTTTTATTGTTAACTATGATATTTATTTTTTTTGACTCATTTGTATTGTTTTCATAAATCAAATTAAAGTTTTCTTCTAAATTAAGTGTTTCTAAATTAGTAAATGTGTTTAATCCACTAGCATTTATTGTTCCGTTTTTTATTGTTAAAGTTCCTGAGTTTGTTATCTTATGTTCTCCGAAGTTAACTGCTAGACTATTTAAGTTTAATATTATATTTTTATCTGTTTTAATATCTTTTGGTATAGTGTTTTGTTTTATTATATCGATAGTTGTCTCATCTGCGTTTGTTATATATTTAAAGGCACTATTTAGTGATCTAAATTGTTTTTCACCAATCTTAGCTACACCTTCTCCAAAGTTTGCATTTAGAGTAATATCTTCATTATAAGTATTACTTTCATTAACTGTTGTTCCATTTTCTTGCCAATCTACAAAAGCAAGTGTTTCATGGTCTATTTCAGTTGGTAAGAATCCAACTTTTTCTCCTTCAATAAGTGTACTTGTGAAAGTTCCGGTTGTTCCACCTGTTGTATCAAAAGTTATAGTGTGTGTTGTTGGTGCTCCAGAAGTTATTTTTGAATCTCTTATTTCTAAATTCGTTAAAGTAATTTTCCCGTTTACAGTGTTAAATTCCGTTTTTTCATCTGCAAGATTAGTTAGTTCTTCATAAGTAAGTGAACTAAGTTCTTCTTCAGTTTTATTGTTAAAAACTAAGAATTCATAATCTCCACCAACAAGACCAGAAATTATAAACATACCTCTTCCATCTGTTGTTGTAAAGTTTTTACTGTTTTGTGAAACTATTCCGATAACTTTATTTTCTAAAGGTAAGTCATCATTTAATAAATAGCCATAGGTATAGTATTCATGATTTTCAAGAATAGTTTCATTAGCAGTTTCTTTTTCTAGGGCATTTGCTCCTATTTCACATGCTAGAGTCTTATCAAACTCTTCATCACCTGTGTATGGTTTTTTTAATGTTGCTTTTACTTTTCCTCGTGTTCTTTCTTTGGCTGGTATTATTTCTTTTTCTATTGAGTATTCAAGGTCAATATAATCTAATATCTCTGGTGATTTTGCAGTACATTTTATTTCTACTTTTGCATCATATTGGCGTGAATTGTTTGTTACTTCATAATCTAATGTTGAAGTGTCTCCTACTAGTGTTAATTCATTAGTTTCAAAGTCAATTAATTGTTTATTGTCTTTAATAACCGTATTACTCTTATCAGCGTCATCTAGTATGGCTTCACTAAAGAATATCTGAAAATCTTGCTCATTTGATGCAATTAATGTCACACCATTAATCACTAATGTTGCTGATACAGTAGCAAAACCAATTACTAATAGTGCTACCAAAAATAATAATCTTTTTCTTCTCATACTTACCACCTATAATAATTTAGTCTATTCTATGTTGATTGTATCAAATATTCGATTTTTTTACTAGGTAAATAAAAAAAATCTAGTAAACTAGATTTCTTTATTTACGGTTGTTGAACAGTTACACCATAATTATTTGCGGATGTACCACCAGTTTGGATAGCTGTACCACCATTGTTGTAGATTGTACGCCCACCACCATTATTGATAATTTCTCCGGCTGACATATTAAGCTTACCTGCTGACATATGGAATGTTGCTTTATCTTTACTGTTATTTTCTAAATGTCCTCCATATATATTAGTTGTTGCTGCATAGTTTAGTTTTTCCTCTGCTGTTTCATTGTTTTCATTTGTTATTAATTGGATGATTACATCACTTGTGTCATGACGGTAGTTTCCAGAATATATATTTAGCTCGCCGTGATTTGTTATTAGTGGAAAATTTGATGCACTAGTAGTATTTGTAATTGAAAGGTCAACTTTCGTATCTTTACCTAAATCAACTACGGCATTTTCTTCAATAAAAATGGCATTACTTCCTGTACCTTCTGGAGAGTAAACATAAGACCCACCATTAATCGTTGTTTTACTATTTGATCGCATTGAAAAAATTCCTAAATATTTTCCACTTTCAACTACATCAGCATTGTCTATCGTTAAGGTTCCATGTACACCAATCAGTCTTGACTTTTCTTCTACTGCATTTGATCTAATTGTACAGTTTACAATTTTGTTGTCTTCATTTGAGTGAATGGTTAACAAAGTTTCTGAACTAGTGTTATTAAGCGTTGGAGTTGACGTTTCAGAACCAATCGTTAATTTTCCATATGCCGCATATCCGCCACCATTGCTTGTGTTAATTGTTCCTGTTGGTATATTTAAAATTCCCTTTGAATATGCAGAAGGATAATTCTTTGAATTTCCAATTAATTCCACTATTTTGTCTTCTTTTCCTATGTTTAGTGTTGAATCAACATCTGCGTATATGGAATTACTTTTACCATATGTATTATCAAAAGTTCCGCCATTTATTGTCACTGTTCCTTTTGATAATATTTCTAGAAGACCGAAACCGGTTGTATTAGTATCAGCTATTGCATATCTTCCTCCATTTACTATTAATTCACCACCTATTTGGATTGCTCTATATGTCACTGTTGAGTTTGTTTGCTCAAGGTTTACATTATTTATTGTTAGTTTCATGTTTTCGTAGATGTTTATTGCTCTTGCATCATTAACTTTAATATTCGCATTTTTTATGATGTTTTCTTTGTTGCTTCGAATAGTTAATATAGTTTTTTTACCTGTGTTTCCAACTATTGTCGGAGTTGTTGTTTCACTTCCTATTGTTAGTAGTCCATAACTTACTACACTGTACCCTTTTGAAAAGTCTATTGTTCCAGCTGGTATATTAATATTTCCATATGCACAAACAATATAGGAATTTGAATCATTTCCTATAACGTTGACTTTTTTTCCTTCTGCACCCATATTCAATGTTGATCCTGCATTAGTATAGATAGAATTACTTTTCCCATATGTATTATCAAATGTACCACCATTTATTGTAACTTTTCCGGTTGAATTTATTGTTAGAAGCCCGTTACTTTTAGTGTTGGACTCAACGATTTTAAAATTTCCGTTATTAATTATTAATTCTCCAGCGACACTAATCGATCTAGATGTACTATTAGCACTTGTTTGTTTTAAATCAATATCATCAACTATCAGTTTCGCATTCTCATAAACGTATATACTCCAAGCATCATTTGAATTAATATTCGCACTTACTATTCTATTTTCTTTGGAACTATTTATACCAAACATAGCTTGCTTGCCTATATTACCATTTATCGTTGGGGTTGTCGTTTCGCTTCCTACCGTCACTTTCCCGCCAACTAACATTCCAGAACCATTTGATATGTCAATTGTTCCGGTTGGAATGAATAGACTTCCCCCAGCATATAAAGTAGCGGTATTTTCTCCATTACCAATTAAGGTAGTTAAAGTGTCTTCACTTCCAATAGTCAAAGTTGTTCCTTCTTTTGCATAAATAGAATTTCCTTCTCCATAAGTATTATCAAAATAGCCACCGTTTATTGTTGCTGTTCCTGGACTATTTACTTGAAGAAGTCCGGCACCTCCTGTATTTTCTTCAGAGAACTTGTAGTTTCCACCATTAATAGTTAAATTACCATCGCTAATAATAATTCTTTTATATTGAATAGTACTCTTATATGTAATATTTGCTTCATCTATAGTCATATTGGCACCAGAAAAAACATCGATTGGCATACCATCTGTACTATTTATATTTGCATTAATCACTCTATTATCTTCGTTTGAACGTATATCTATCATATTTCTGGAATCATTATGATTTAATGTTGGGATTTCTGTTTCTGACCCTATATTTATTTTTCCGAATATTCCATATCCAAAGCCATTACTTGTATTTATTGTTCCTGAAGGTATATTAAAATTTCCATATGTACAAACAGTATAGGAATTTGAATTATTTCCTATATTGTTGACTTCTTTTCCTTCTTCACCTATTTTCAATGTCGAACCTTCATATGTATAGATTGCATTTCCTTTACCATAAGTATTATCTAATACTCCACTGATTATGTTTGCTGTTGCATCTGTTGAAACATGTATTATTCCTAATGATACCGTGTTAGATTCCTTGATTTTTATATTACTATCTGTATAATTCAAAGTCCCTTTATCTTTTATAAATCTATCATTTTCTATACAATTTTCAAATTCGAGATTTGAGTTATTTATATTTAAAGTTCCTGATTCTTCTATGTAGATTGAACCATTACTAGAGTCCATATTTGAGTTATCTATTGTAATTATCCCATAGTTAGTTATCATTGCTTGATCTTGTACGTATGAAGCATATGATGTGTTTACGCTTGATGAAACAATATTCATTGTTGATGATTCATTATTGGTAATAGTACTTATTACTGTTGTTTCATTTGTATTGTTATTGTGGTTAATTGTTGTATTGTCTGTTATATTTAATGTTCCATTGTTTTCAAGAACATATTCACCACTTGCATCTATCATTCCATTTTTTATTGTTAAAGTTCCTGAATTAGTTAATTTATGGGTATTAAAGTCAACTTTAAACTCATTTAAATTTAATATAACATTTTTATCAGTTGTTATATCTTTTTGAATTGAGTTTGCTTTTATTACATCTATTGTTGTTTCATCTTTATTATTGATGTAATTAAAAGCATTGTTTAGTGTTCTAAATTGTTTTTCACCAATTTTTGCTACTCCGTCTCCATAGTTAGCATTTAATGTTATATCTCCATTGTAAACCTTGTCTTCTGAAACTGTAGTTCCATTTTCTTGCCAATCTACAAATGCTAGCGTTTCATGTTCTACTTCTTTTGGTAAATGTCCGATAGGTTCTCCTTCGATAAGAGTACCTGTGAAAGTTCCGGTTGTTCCACCTGATGTATCAAAAGTTATAGTATGTGTTGTTGGTGACCCTGGATTAATTTTCGAGTTAGATATTTCATAATTTGTTAAAGTTAGTTTGCCATCGGCAGTATTAAATGCACTTGAGTCACTCGCAAGTGTTTTTAATTCTTCATGAGTAAGGGTACCTAGTTCTTCTTCAGTTTTTCCTTCAATAACTAAAAGTTCATAGTCTCCACCTACTAATCCCTCAATTATGAACATACCTCTTATATCTGTTGTAGACATTTTTGTTTCGCCATTAGCAATTACAGCAACTACTCTGTTTGGTAGTGAGTCTCCATATTTCGTTAAATATCCATATGCATAATGTTCACGTTCTTCAAGGACTATGTCATTAGCATTTTCTTTTTCTAAGGCATTAGTTTCGATTGAACAAGCTAGAGTTTTATCAAACTCTTCATCACCTGTATAAGGTTTTTTTAATGTTGCTTTTACTTTTCCTCTTGTTCTTTCTTTTGCGGGTATTATTTCTTTTTCTATTGAATATTCAAGGTCAACATAATCTAATATTTCTGGTGATTTTGCAACACAGTTTATTTCAACTTCAGCATCATATTGACGAGAATTGTTTGTAACTTCATAATCTAATGTTGATACATCTCCTACTAATGATAATTCATTTGTCTCAAAATCTATTATTTGTTTATTATCTTTAATTATTGAATTACTTTTATCAGCGTCATCTAGTATAGCTTCACTAAAGAATATCTGAAAGTCTTGTTCATTTGAACCTATTAGTGTTACTCCATTTAATACTAGTGTTGTTGATACTGTAGCAAAACCAATTACTAATAATATTATTAAAAATAATAATCTTTTCCTTGTCATACTTACCACCTATAATAATTTAGTCTATTCTATGTTAATTGTATCAAATATCCGTTTTTTTGACTAGATAAATAAAAAAAATCTAGTAAACTAGATTTTTTAATTTACGGTTGTTGAACAGTTACACCATAGTTATTTGCTGATGTACCACCGGTTTGAATAGCTGTACCGCCATTGTTGTTGATTGTACATCCACCAGTTGTGTTAATTACTTCTCCACCGGACATATTGATTTTTCCGGCATTTATACTGATTGTTGGAACATGAGAGTTATTTTCAAAATAACCTCCATATATATTTATAGTAGCAGCGTAGTTAAGTTTTTCCTCTGCTGTTTCATTATCTTCGTTGGATATTCTTTGTACTATTACATTGTTTGCATCAGCATGGTAGTTTCCAGAATATATATTAAGTTCTCCTTTATTTGCTATTAATGGATATTCTAGTAATCCTGTGCTAGTAATTGAAAGATCTGCACCATCAGTTGATCCAAAATTAGCAACTGCATTTTCAGCTATAGAGATAGCGTTTCCCTGTGAGCTCTTTGCTTCGTCTGGCGAATACTTATAAGACCCACTTTTTATTGTCAATTGGCCGCCGCTCAAGGCGTCAAAAAGGGTAGCACTTTTTCCACTTACTATCATGCTTGCATTTTCCACTGTTAAAGTACCACTAACAATAATTGTTCCAAATGAACTAATGCTCTTTTTACCAATAGCATTAATTGAACAGTTTATTATTTTATTATCCTCATTTGAGCGAACAGCTAAGAATCCATTTTGACCAGTATGATTAAATACTGGTGCTGTCATTTCTGATCCTATTGTTATCTTTCCGTAAGATGATATCCCCCTACCGTTACTTGTATTGAGAGTCCCAGCTAGAATGTTTAAAAATCCATTACTTCTAATACAATTGTAAAACATCCCTCCTCTTCCAATGATATCTACATTTTTCCCTTCAACACCAATGTTTAGTGTTGAACCAGTGTCTGTATATATAGAATCGTTTTTCCCGTAAGAGTTATCTAAAGTTCCACCATTAATAGTTGCATTCCCTGTTGATTCAACTTGTAGAAGTCCGTAGCCTTTGACGTTTCCCTCACCAATTGCATATCTTCCTCCATTTATTATTAGACTTCCTGAGACACTGATTGCTCTATTAGTTGAAGTCTCTGTTGTCTGTGTAAGATTTATATTATCTATTGTTAATTTTGAGTTTTCATAAATATTAAATGCACTTGTGTTTGTTATATTTATATTGCCATTTATTATCTTATTTTCTTCATTTGAGCGTACAGACATCATGTTTTTATCGCCAGTATGACTTAGGGTTGGCATTTCTGTTTCTGAGCCTACAGTTACTTTACCAAAAATTCCATATCCAGGGCCATTACTTGTATTTATTGTTCCGGATTTTATATTAAGATTTCCTGAAGGACTTACTATATAATAATTAGTCCCATTTCCTTTTATATCTATTATTTTTTCTAACGAACCTATATTTAATGTTGAGCCTGATACTGTAACTATAGCACTTGATTTCCCATAGGTATTATCAAATTCTCCTCCATTTATTGTTGCTGTTCCTGTTGATTGCACGTTTATAAGCCCATAGCTAGCTTGATTTGTTTCTTCGATTTTATAGACTCCATCATTTATTGTTAAATTTCCTAAAACATTAATTGCTCGAGTTTCTACAGTTTCTGCTGCTTGAGTAAGATTTATATTATCTATTGTTAGCTTAGAGTTTTCATAAATATTAATTGCATATGTGTTTGTTACATTTATATTTCCATTTATTATTTTATTTTCTTCATTTGAATGTACATCCATCATGTTTTTATCGCCAGTATGATTTAGGGTTGGCGTTTCTGTTTCTGTTCCTATTGTTAGTTTTCCATAAATTACATACGCATAACCGTTACTTGTATTTATTGTTCCATCTTTTATATTAAGATTTCCTGAAGTTCCTATGGTATAGTTATTAGTTCCATTCCCAATAATGTCTATTATTTTACCTTCTTCGCCCATGTTCAATGTTGAACCTGCATATGTATATATAGCACCATTTTTCCCGTATGTATTATCGAGTGTTCCTCCATTTATGTTTGCTGTTCCAGTTGATTCTACTTGTAGAAGGCCATAGCTTGCTTGATTTGTTTCTCCTGTTTTATATATACCATCATTTATTATTAGATTACCTGAGACATTGATAGCACGAGTTATTGCAGTTTCTGTTGCTTGTGTAAGATTTACATTATCTATCGTTAGCTTAGAATTTTTATAAATATTAATTGCATAAGTGTTTGTTACATTTATATTTCCATTTATTATTTTATTTTCTTCATTCGAACGTACATCCATCATGTTTTTATCGCTAGTATGATTTAGGGTTGGCGTTTCTGTTTCTGTTCCTATTGTTAATTTCCCGAAAATTCCATATCCATATCCATTGCTTGTACTTATTGTTCCCTCTTTTATATTAAGATTTCCTAAAGATTCTACTGTATAATAATCAGCCTCATTTCCAATTAATTCTAGTGTTTTCCCTGATGAACCTATATTTAATGTTGAGCCTGCAAACGCATAGATGGAGACGTTTTTCCCATATGTATTGTCAAATGTTCCTCCGTTTATATTTGCTATACCTGTTGATTGTACATTTATAAGGCCATAACTAGCTTGATTTGTTTCGCCTATTTTATAGATTCCATCATTTATTGTTAATTCACCAGATACATTAATTGCTCTAGTTTCTACAGTTTTTGCTGCTTGAGTAAGATTTATATTATCTATTGTTAATTTTGAATCTTTATAAATATTAAATGCATATGTGTTTGTCACGTTTATATTTCCATTTATTATTTTATTTTCTTCATTCGAGCGTATTTCCATCATATTTTTAGGATCATTGTGATTTAGGGTTGGTGTTTCTGTTTCTGTTCCTATTGTTAATTTCCCGAAAATTCCATATCCATATCCATTGCTTGTACTTATTGTTCCCTCTTTTATATTTAAATTTCCTGATGCACTAACTGTATAATAATTGGTGTTATTCCCTATAAAATTAATCACTTTTTCTTCTGTTCCTATATTCAAAGTTGAACCCGCATTGGTCAATATAGAAGCAGTGGTCCCATACGCGTTATCAAATGACCCGCCATTAATGGTTGCTGTTCCAGTTGATTGGACTTGTAATAAACCATAGCTTGCTTGATTTTTTTCTCCTGTTTTATATATACCATCATTTATTATTAGATTACCTGAGACATTGATAGCTCTATTAGTCACAGTTTCTGTTGCTTGGGTAAGATTTACATTATCTATTGTTAGCTTTGTATCTTTATTAACATTAAGTACATAAGCATTTGTTACATTTATATTTCCATTTTTTATTCTATGCCCCTCATTTGAGCGTATATCCATCATATATTTAGTATCAGTGTGATTTAATGTTGGTGTTTCTGTTTCTGTTCCTATTGTTAATTTCCCGAAAATTCCATATCCATATCCATTGCTTGTACTTATTGTTCCGTTTATTATATTAAGATTACCCGAAGCGCTTACAGAATAGTAATTTGAATTATTTCCAATTATTTCTAGTGTTTTACCTTCTTTCCCAAAATTTACAGTTGATCCAGCAGATGATGATATAGAGCCTCCCTTACCATAAGTATTATCTAATACTCCACTGATGATGTTTGCTATAGCATCTTTTGAAACAGTTATTATTCCTAATGATACCGTGTTAGATTCTTTGATTTTTATATTACTATCTATATAATTCAAAGTTCCTTTATCACTTATAAACTGATCATTTTCTATACAATTTTCAAATTCAAAATTTGAGTTATTAACATTTAAAGTCCCTGATTCTTTTATGTAAATCGAACCATTACTTGAGTCCATATTGGAATTATCTATTGTAATTATTCCATAGTTAGTTATCATCGCTTGATCTTGAACATATGAAGCATATGATGTATTAATGTTTGATGAAATAATATTCATTGTTGATGATTCATTATTGGTGATAGTGCTTATTACTGTTGTTTCATTTGTATTGTTATTATGGTTAATTGTTGTATTATCAGTTACATTTAATGTTCCATTGTTTTCAAGAACATATTCACCATCTGCATCTATCATTCCATTTTTTATAGTCAAAGTTCCTGAATTTGTTAACTTATAATCATCAAAGTTTACTTTAAACTCATTTAAGTTTAATATTACATTTTTATCGGTTGTAATATTTTTTGGAATTGAGTTTGCTTTTATTACATCTATTGTTGTTTCATCTGTATTATTGATGTAATTAAATGCATTGTTTAGTGTTCTAAATTGTTTTTCACCAATTTTTGCAACTCCGTCTCCATAATTTGCATTTAAAGTAATGTCTGTATTATAGGTACTGGAGTCTGTAACTGTCGTACCATTTTCTTTCCAGTCTACAAATGCAAGTGTTTCGTGATCGATTTCAGTTGGTAAGAATCCAATTGGTTCTCCTTCAATAATTGTACTTGTGAATCCACTCGTTAATCCACCTGTTGTATCAAATGTTAAAGTATGTGTTGTTGGAGTTCCTGGATTGATTGTTGAATATCTTATTTCATAATTTGGTAATGAAATTTTACCATTAATGGTATTGAAACTTGCCTTCTCACTTGCAAGCTCAGTTAATTCTTCATACGAAAGAGAACTGAGTTCTTCTTCAGTTTTATTATTAAATAATAGGAATTCATAGTCGCCACCAGTTAGACCACTGACTAAAAACATACCTCTTCCATCTGTTATTGTAAAGTTTTTACTGTTGGGGGATACAATAGCAGCTACCATATTTGAAACAGGTATATCATCATTTAACAAATAACCATAGGTATAATATTCGTGAGTTTCAAGAATAGTTTCATTTGCAGTACCTTTTTCTAAAGCTTTTGCTCCAATAGTACAAGCTAGAGTTTTATCAAACTCTTCATCACCTGTATATGGCTTTTTTAGAGTTGCTTTTACTTTTCCTCTTGCTCTTTCTTTTGCGGGTATTATTTCTTTTTCTATTGAATATTCAAGGTCAACATAATCTAATATTTCTGGTGATTTTGCAACACAGTTTATTTCAACTTCAGCATCATATTGACGAGAATTGTTTGTAACTTCATAATCTAATGTTGATACATCTCCTACTAATGATAATTCATTTGTCTCAAAATCTATTATTTGTTTATTATCTTTAATTATTGAATTACTTTTATCAGCGTCATCTAGTATAGCTTCACTAAAGAATATCTGAAAATCTTGTTCATTTGATCCAATTAGTGTTACTCCATTTAATACTAGAGTTGTAGAAACTGTAGCAAAACCTATTACTAATAAAGTTATTAAAAATAATAATCTTTTCCTTGTCATACTATTCACCTACGTATTCTACTAATACTTTATAATTATCTGTTGCTACATTATTAAGAGTTTTAATTTCAAATTCAGAAGATGATCCAACACGCACTTCTTTGTGGTCACTTGAGCTTCCTTTTAAATTATTATTTGAATCATAAAATTCAACTTTAATAATTACTTTCTCTTTTCCGCTAATATTTTTTATTAAACCTTTTACTGTTGATATCTTTTCATTTTTACTAAATTTAACATCAGTAATTTCATAATTCTTTTGAATGGCTTCATCAGCTTTTTTATAGCCTTCAAATTCTTTAGAACTGCTTACACTGACATCTTTTTCTGGCATTTCAATTTTGCCTGTTGGTTCTTCATAAACGGGTTCCTCAGCTAGTTCATCATTTGGTGTCTCATTATTATCATCTAGTGGATTATGTTCAACATTGCCATTATTATCCATCTTAGTTCCATTCTCATTATCGCTTTTCTCTTCGGTTCTTTCTTTTCTTGATGAAAGTATGTTTTTTTCTTTATTTATAAAATTTATAGAAAATATTACTAATACAGCTATAGCTATCATCATTATGATTAAAATAACTCTGTTCTTCATACTTATCACCCTATTCTATATTTATTATAACAAATAAAATGCTTTCTTACTAGCAAAACAAAAAAAGAATCTAGTTACCTAGATTCTTTTTGTTTATTTTAGCTTTAACTACTTTTTCATTTATCATATCAACCTTAGTATAATAATCTGTATCTGTTGGTAAATTCTTTTTCTTTAATCTCTTATCTGTAAACTCATTAAATATTTCATAAATAATTGTGAAACATGGTACACCAATTAACATACCTACTATACCAAATAATCCACCAAATAAGGTAATTGCAAATAATACCCAGAATGATGGTAATCCAGTTGCTTGTTTTTGAATTCTTGGTGTAATAAAGTTTGCATCAATTTGTTGTAGGATTACCATAAACAAGATGAATGTTATAGCTTTTACTGGATCTACTAAAAGAATTAAAAGAACAGATGGAACAGATCCAATGTAAGGTCCAAAATATGGTATTAAATCAGTTAAACAAATAATAACCGCTATTAAAAGTGGATATGGATATTTAAATATAAGCAAGAATACAAGAGTACACAAACCAACAGTTCCTGAATCACATATCTTTCCAATCATAAATTGACCAAATACATGATTTATATGACCTACCTCATCAATAAAACCATTTACTTTATCAACATTAAATATTGAGTATAGATTTTTTCTGATTCCTGCACTAAAGGTTTTAGTGTTAGCAAGTATATAAACAGCAAAGACAAAACCAATTGCAAAATTAAATATAAAGGAAATAATACCAAATATTCCACTACTTAATTTTGATAAAGCTCCATTAGCAATAGGTAGTACAACATTATTAAGTGCTGTTGTTAAATATTCACTTATAACTTCATAGTTATTAAGTAAACTTGATTCAACATCTGAATTTGTAAATGTTTCCTTTAACCATTCACCCAAATCATTAAAATAAATTGGTGCATTGATAATAATGGATTGGATACTTAAAAGTAATTGTGGTATTATGAAACTTATTAATGTAACTAAAACTCCAACTATTATTACAAATGTACAAAATATACTTAAATTTCTTCTTGTTGTTTCTTTAGTTACTTTATTAAATACTTTATGGTCAAATAAATTAACTAAAGGATGCATTATGTATGCTAATACTAAGCCATATATAAGCGGCATTAATATACGTATAATCATACTAAAGAAATTAATCACATATCTTACATGGAATAAACAAAATCCAAAAAGAATACATGCTGCAATAACACAAAATGCGGTAATTCCAATTTGAACAATTTTATTGTCTAATATTTTTTTCATTATATCACCTAATTTTATTATATATCATTTCAAAAAATATTCCTATATTTTTTGTAAATTAGTATGTCATAATAATTCTATTATTGTCACAATATAAGTTATTCTTTTCCTAAATATGTAATTTTAGCGTAGCCGTCGCCAGTATTACTTCCTTTAGTAGTTGAGGCATTTTTAATATATTCACTTGCATAACTTGTACCGGCATATTGGGTATTACCTCCATAGTATCCACCACCGCCTCCTATTGAACCTTGAAAGATTGTGTTATTACTTGACGATTCGGACTTTCCTTCCGCATATGAATAAGACTCTATTGTTTCTCCTTCTGTCTTATTACAACCTAGGCTATAGGTTACACCTATAACACAATTTCTACAAGTAACCTGTTGCCCGTCTAGTGATGGTGTTCCAACTGAATGATGAGTAACATGCTTACCACATCTAGGGCAAAAATAATTGTATTGGTTTGCAGCTCCTCCATCCCATTCCCCGTTTCCTTGCAATGTATAAGTGTAGTAGCTTGAATGAGATACGGTATAGCAACCGCCCCCGCTAGAGCTAGAACCTGAATGTACATGATAGTTCGGTGTAGTGTAACTTCCTCCTCCACCACCGGCTACAAGAATTCGATTATTTAATGCAACTCCATCTAAACGGATATCCGAAGCTCCTCCGCCGACTGCTTGTTGTGAACTGCCTTCTCCTCCTCCGTTATAACCATTTTGTCCACCAATAAAAATACTGAGTGATTTACTTTTTTGTAATGATATTGTCCCTGTTTGAAGTGCTCCTTTTCCTCCTTCGACAGAGTCATTTAAAGATCCACCTTGTGCGCCATTTAGTTCAATTTTATAAACACCTGTGGAGCCCGCTGTAAATGTTTGTTCAGCGCCAGTATATGAATAGTTGTATACCCCTTTAGTTACTGATATAGAACATGTACTATTTTTTGGTGAACTATTATTGTTTATTCTTATTGTTTCTCTATTGTAAACTGCTGTTGATTCATCAAAGTTTTCTACTATATATCCATTAGTACATTCTATTTTTGAAATATAGTTTTCTTCTCCTACTGTTATAAGAGTATCTACAGATTCTCCGAATGGTACATTTATTTCGGATATTTCTGTTTTATCCGAATATATTTTTTTTAGTTCAACTGAATATGTGTTTTTTGACCATTGAGCATATAGGTTTCTGTTCCCTTTTGTATCAAGAATAGTGTCGCCACTAACCATCACATCATCTTCATTGAACCATCCGATGAATTCATACCCTTCTTTTTCTGGTGTTGCAAGGTTTCCGTAATTTTGATTATATTCAACCATCTTATCCTCTACGCTTGTTCCACCATTGGAATCAAATATTAGTGAGTATGCATAGTTTGTTCTACTCGTTGCAATAACTTCTATTGTACATGCTATTTTTATTTCTTGAGTTTCAAGGGATGCTTTAGTTAACTTAACATTTATATATCCCGACTTAATCTCTTGAGCTTGCATGTTTACTACATTTTCTAATGGTAAAGTCTTACCATCAAATGAACTTGTTACTTCTACATAGTTATTTGCATCATTTGTACAATTAATTGTTACATCTCCATCATACTGAGTGCTTATATTTTTTACCTTATAATCTATTCTAGCTGTATCATTTATATTTGAAAGTACATTTGTTGTGAATGTCAATGTTTTCTTATCTTCATTTATAGAAACGTCATTACTTGTTTCTCCATTAAGAAGGCCTTCAATGAACACTACATCGAAGTCCTCTAAATTTGCTGCAACATTAGTATTTCCATTTATTGCTAGTGTTGCTGATATACTTGCAAAACCTATCACTAATAAAAAAATTAATAAAAAAAACTGTTTCTTCTTCATATTATCACCATTACTGTTATGACATTATTGTCATATTATAATTCTATTATAACATTTAGTATGTGTAATTTTCAATATTCTATATGTCTTCGATGTCATACAAATTTTATGACATTTATTTCATAATGATTATATAAGGTGACTAACATGTTCGAAAAATACAGAAAAAAAGCTAAAATGACACAAGAGCAAGTTGCAGAAAAGACCAATATAAGTTGGCGTCAATTACAAAGAATAGAAAAAGGTATTTCCATTCCAACTATTGAAACATTTGCTAAGCTAATAACTGTTTTAAATATTAGTGATGAAGATGCTTTACAATATATAAAACAATTTGACGAAGAAAAAGTAAAAGAATATGTCTAAAACTTACGCATATTCTTTTTTTTTATGGTTAGAATATTAACGGTGAAGAAAATGAACTTTTTAGATAAGATAAAGAAAGATTACGTTGAAGTAACAGACTTAGTAATTAAGCCTTTTGGAAGTATTACTATTGTCTATTTAGAAACACTGGCAGATCAGAATAAAATTAATGACTATATCTTAAAAATACTTTCTAACAATAAAAAAGTAACAGACATAAAATCAGTAATACCCTCTCCTAATGTAAAAGACATTAAAACATATGAAGAATTATGTCTTTTTTTAGAATCAGGATTCACTATCCTTTTTAATAAAAATATAGTTATCGCGATTGAAACAAAAAGTGATTTAAATAGAAGTATTGATACTCCTTCAACCGAAGCAACTATATATGGACCTAAAGATGCTTTAGTAGAAAACTATCAAACCAATCTCGGTTTAATTAAAAGACGCGTTAAAAGCAAAAGATTAAAAAATATAATTGTTAATGTTGGAGTCTATACAAAGACTACCACATCACTACTTTATATTGATGGATTAGCTAAAAAGGAAATTATTAATAAAACTTTAGAAAATTTAAAAGGTATAAAGATCGATGGTATTACTGATGTAGGTGAATTAAAACCACATTTGGTAAGTGATAAAAGAAATGTATTTCCAGGTATAAAAATAACTGAAAGACCCGATGTTATAGCTGATGCATTACTTAAAGGAAAAATAGTTCTATTGCTTGATACATCTCCTTATGCTTTAATATTACCAACATTTTTAGCTGACTTTATTAATCCCATGAGTGATAAATACACCAAACCATCTAGTGTTAATTTTATAAAAATACTGCGTCTTTTTTGTTTTTTTATAGCAATATTTGTCCCAGCATTCTATGTAGCAGTTACAACAATAAATCAAGAGACTATACCAACTAGCTTACTTATTAATTTGCAAAATCAAAGGATGAATGTTCCATTCCCTGCTGTTATGGAATGTGTAATAACTCTAATTATTTGTGAAATATTAAGAGAAAGTGATATAAGGTTTCCTTCAAGTTATGGTTCGGCTATTTCTATTTTAGGAGCTTTAATTTTAGGTGAAGCAGCTGTTTCTGCTGGAATAGTATCTCCTATCATGATAATTGTTGCATCTATTACTTTTATTTCTAGCATGATTTTTACAGATACGGAGATAATTGATGCTTTAAGATATTGGAGGTTTATTTCTTTATTTGTTTCTGCTGTATTTGGTCTATATGGAGTTGGGCTTTCTATTATCCTTTTGTTTATTAACCTCTCTAATTATGAAGTTAATGGACACTCATATCTTTATCCAGTAGCTCCATTTGATAAGGTTTATTTAAAAGAAACCTTAATAAAACTAAAAAATAATAAAAGAAGTAGAATTTTAAGTAATAATAGAATTAAGGGGAGATTATGAAAAGATTAATTATAATGCTACTATGTTTATTTACTCTAACTGGCTGCTATAACTATATTGAACTTGATAACCTAGCAGTAGTTTCATCTATATTCATTGATTATAAGGATGACGAATATAAAGTTAATATTGAAGTTTATAAGGAAGATGATAAGGTTGAAACATTTGAAGAATCAGGATCTTCTTTAACAGAAGCATTTAATAACGCTGAAGAAATGAGTAAAAGAAAGTTTTACTTTAGACATATTAATGCTGTAATATTTACGGGTAATGTTCCTATAAATGATCTTGTATATTATTTTTTTAGAAATCCTGATACTAATGATAACTTTGCTTTTGTCTATACAAATGAAGACAAGATTTATGAAGATGAAGAAGTTAACGTAGGTGAATTAATTAAGAATAATATAGATGATGATGACTTATGTTCTTTCTTTGAAATAATGAAAGGATATGTTAATAAATTAAGAGACTTTGCAATTCCAATGTTTGATGGAAAAAAACTTGGTGGTATGAAAGCTTATAAAGAGTTAGATCCTAAAGAAGAATTCAACAGTGAAGATGAAGAAATATTTAAGGTATTAAAGAATAAAAATGACGGTTATCTACAAGCTCCATGTGGTGACAAAGACTTTATTATTAATATAGATTCAATAAAAACTAAATATAAAATTGGCGATAAAATAAAGATTAAGATAGAACTTAAAACTAGTATTCAAGAAATGAACTGTGATTTAGATATCACTAAGCCAAAAGATTTACTGGCTCTTGAGAGAATGGCAGAAAAAAGTTTGGAATCTCGAATGCTAGAATTTATGGATACTTTAAAACGTGAAGAAACAGACATTTTAGGTATTAATACATTCATTATGAATAAATATAAAAAACTAGATAAGAAGTTTAACGAGTATGAGTATGAAGCAGATGCAGATATCGCAATATATAAGAAAGGATTACTATTAAAATGAAAAAAGAATTTAATATGTTAAACTATTTTAATACTCGAGCATTATTTATGGGAATTGGCTTATCAAGAATTATTGCAACTTCGAGAGAATATACATATATTTCAATAATAATTGGTACTTTAATAGGATTACTACTCTTATACTTATTAAAACTAGAAATGAAGTCATCTATTACTAATGTGCTTCTTAATTCTACAGTTATAATTATTTCTTTAGTTATATTAATAAATATGATATCAACAATGTATTTAACAAAAATGCCAAAACTATTAATTGGTCTACCATTTTGTTTATTACTCATGTACTTATTAAATAAAAAAGAAATTGTTTTATATAGATTATCTGGAATAATGTTATTTTTTAATCTAGCCTGTTATATTTTTGCATTTTTTTCTTTATCAAGATATTTTACTTTAGGCAATTTTTATTATACTAGTGTATCAATAAAGGAAATCATGTTTGCCGCTTTAGAATTTGCACTTTTTTCTATTACTCCAACATTCTTAACACGAACCACTGAAACAAAAGACATTAATATTTATAAGATGTATATTGTATCTTCCATAACAATGGGTGTAATATTTATGCTTACCTATGGTATATTAGGTGCCAATGTTAGTAGTATTGTAAGATATCCAGAATATCTAATCTTAAAAGAAGTAAGTTTAACAACAGCGATACAAAACATTGAAAACATTGTTTCATTTATGTGGATAATTGATGTATTTATGTTGCTTGGTTCTTGTGGTAATTCTATAAAAAATAATGTTAAAAAACAATCAGTTATAAACATTATTCTACCAATACTTTTATTTATTACGACATATATGAATAATCATTATCAATATATTTTATTTATATACAAGTTTACCCCATTTATTTTAGTTATTGTATTAATTATTTTATGGCTTTCAAACAAAAAACTTATCTTTAATAGATAAGTTTTATTTTAGTTTTAGAGTTTTACTATCGACAAATTCAACTAGCTGATTAGGTAAAACACAGTTTCTTAAATATATCATTAGATAAAGTAGTTCTTTATTATTCGCAAGTATTTTCTTTATTCCATGAAGTTTTTCTTTGTTTAAATCAGGATTAATCATTTCCATATATTTTTCAAAATCTTCATTCATGGGATTTACTTTGTTTTCCATCCAAGGTTTGATACCTACAAGCCCTGCACTGTGATAAATCTTTCTATCTTGGATATCTTCTACTTTAAAATTGTTGACTGACCTTCTTTTATCTTGATAGAATGCTCTATTGAGGTTTAAGAAGTCAATTAAGGCTGCGGGCCAAATATTATATTTATAAGGAAGTTCACTTATTGAGGAATTAAGAGAAGCATTTAATAAATCTTGATCAGGCGCCATTAACTTCAATTCAGGATTGCTCATCCTAAAATCAATGATTTTCTTTTGATAATCATTATTAACCCATGAAGGTACATCTATTAGTAAGACGCCGCTGTTATAATATTTACTAATTCCAAGCCCTTTTAATCGATATTTTAATACAGGTTCTGGTACAGCACTAATTGTTCCTTCAAATGAATGTAGTTCACTTAAATCCCCAACTACTATTGTATCAGAGTCTAAATAAAGTAATTTACCCATTTTCTTAGTCTCTATTATGTCAGCAAAAAATAATCTAGCATTCGCAATTTGTGTTCCTCGCCAATCAGGAATACTATACTTACTAATATCGTAATTATCCAAGTCATAATAAGAAACTTGGCAATTTCTAGCCCCCTTAATAATATTATTAATTAAGATATAATCTACTTCTGTAAAAGAGGATGTAATTATATGAAAGTGAATATTAGTATCCTTATTATTTATTATTAAAGATAATAAAGATGAAGCCATAATATTTACATAGTTGTGATTCGCTGTATATAAAACATTTAAAGTCATATGGTCTTTCCCCCTTTATAGTTAACCTATAATATTATACTAGAAATTAAAATATTTAGTAGTAAAAAAATGTACTTCAATTAGATGAAGCACATCTTTTTTATTCTTCGAATAGTTTCTTACCTGAATATGTATAGTAAGTAGTTTTTCCGTCATTTTCAACTCTTATATAGTGATCTAAAAATGATGGAGTTGTGTTAAACTTAAGAACCTCTTTTTTAGTTTTTAAAGAAACTAGTTTGTACTCATCACCTTTTTTGGTGAATGCATAAAAGTCTTCTCCATTCGTTTTTATTTCTGCATTGTCATTTATAACATCAACAATGATTTTTCCTTTTTTATCTGCTATACCTTTTTTGTTGTCTTTAGTTATTATGTAATAATCTTTAACTTGATAAGATGCATCAAGGAAATCGCCTACTTTTTTGCCTTCAGTATTAATGAAGTAATAATTTTCTCCATCTTCACTTACTCTGGCAAGATTATTAGAATCGAATGTAATGGCCTTGTTAAATTTACGACCAAATAATTCTTTACCTTTATAATTTACAAAAGTATATTCTTTATCTTTATATATTAGATATATACCATTTTCTGTATATCCCTTGTCAGAAAGTATGGCATTTTCGATAGTTTTTATTGTCTTTCCATTTCTTAAAATTTGAACATCGTTGCCAACTTTAACAGCATAATTTTTGGCATCTTTATAAGACATTAAACTTAAATCTGTATCTAATATTTTCCATTTTTTATCTAATAAATGACTTACTTCATTTTTAGTACATATTAATTTGTCATTACTTAGTGATATTGAATCACATTCTCCGTCTTTGCTTTTTAATTTACCATTTTCAAGTATTTTATACTTGACATTCTCCGATGCTTCATACCATGTTACACACGAATTTAAAGCAATTGTTTCCCCATCCTCACTGACATTATTTATACAATATTGTTCATCTTCTTTTATTTTAGAGATGATTTTACCTGTATCAGCATTAAATATTATGGTTAAACCATCATAGAATACTGAAACATATTCTAAAAAGTCACTTGAAGTTGGTGCAATTTGCTCTTCTGCATCTTTATTTACTTTAAACGTATAGACTTTCTTTCCATTATACGTATAGACAACATATTTATCTTTGTTTAAAATAATTGTTGCTGAATTTAAGTAAGAGTTTGACTTAATATCAAAGTTTTTTGATTTTATAATTTTTTTACCCTTAGAATTTAATAGACTATAGGTATTTTCTTTTTCTTCTACTCTAAATAATCCACCATTTTGCATTATAGAGTTATATTTCCCTGGCTTTGCAACATATTTACCTTTTTCATTTATAATAGCTACTTTCCCATCCTTATCTTTTACTTTAGCAACACCATTATAAAGCTCTTCAACAGAATCGTATATAAATTCCGTTAATTGTTTTCCTTTTTCATTAAACATTGCGTACTTTTCATCTTTATTCTTGATGAAGAAAGATGTTGATACTTCTGGATCACTTGGCTTACTTGTTGCCATATTTATAAATTTAACAACAAATAATACAAGTATAAGTAATATTAAAACAGCGATTACTCGTAATATTGTAGTTCTATGTTTACCAATAAATTTGTTTATTTTTTCCATATTACACCTCTATTAATATATTATCAAAAATAATTCGTTTTTTAAACCTATTTCATTAAAAGAAATAAAAAATAGTGCAATAAAAATTAGCGCCTAGTATCTTAATTGATAAAAACTTGTATTGTTAAATAAACTCTGTTATACTTTAGATGAGTGTGAAGCAGAAGTCCCTTTTGGCTGATGCGCAACACTATGTTTTTTGGTTTAGCATCTTTATTCAGAAAATAAAGATGCTTTTTTAATGTCAACCTTTTATAATTAACAATAAAATTATAATTAACAATAGTACTATGATATCTAGCAACCTACGATTAATCATAAACAACACCCCTTCTATTCACTTCAATCCCCCCTGAATAAATTTAAGCCAAAAGGTATAGAATGAGTGTTACGCATCTTTTCTTCTGCTTCACAAGTTGTTATTATAAAAACATTTCTATATTCTAACAAGAGTTTATTTTAGCTTGTTTTGTCGAAAAAGGACAAACTACTAACAGATATTAAAAATACGCACGAAAAAAGATATTACTATAATAGTAACATCTTCACTTCTTCACTTAAAGAAACTACTTTCTTTCCTTTTAGTGTATCTTTATTTTCACGAATAGCTTTAATAAAGAAACTAAGTTCGCTTGATTTTTTAGCATATTGTTTTGATAGGTTATCAGCTATTTGAATTAGTAAGTCTCCAAGACTTGTATTACCTAAGCGATAGTTCTCACGAGCCATTATAGCAATTTTAAATACATCTTCTTCTGTATACTGTTCCATATTGGCATACTCTGCATAATTAATAGTATTATTTTTAATACTTTCGATAATATCTGAAATTCCTTCAATATTATAGTTATATTCTATATCCATTTTATGTACTCTAGAATATGGATGTACTTCTTTTTTTGGTGCCATATATTTTTCTATAAGTGCATTTTCCATTTCTTCAGTCATTGGTCTTGAGACAAGTACTAATAAATCGAATATTTCAGCAAGTTTTAATACTCTCTTTTCTTCATTCATTTCCTCATAAGATGATTCAAAATCATTAAGGATGTTTAGAATGTAGAAAATCCATGAATCTTTTTTTATAGTTTCTAAGTATTCCCATATAACCTCATCAGCAGATGAGAAGTCTTTATTTTGAATGCAGTTGTAAATACTTTCTAAAGTATCATAAAGATATCCACTTAAATCTCCCTTGTAATCATAAACTATACTTTCTTCTTCAGTCTTTTTTATCTTTTTAGCCATAGCTGTAATTATAGAATCATTGTTAAATTTAATTATCTTATCTAAATCTCTTGCTTCAACCAAATCATAAATATCATAACATTTTGGAAGTTCTTTTGGCTTCTCTAAAGGTAACCCATAAAGAACATCATTTAATAAGTCGCACATAGCAATTTGATTTTTTGTTGTACCTGAGTTTTGATCGAAAGTATTTAAAGTCTTTCTTATTTCTTCAATATTTCCATTTTCAATGCAATATAGAAGATAATCTCTCTTTTGATTTTTTATTGCTTTAAGTAAGTAATATGTTATACTTTCTGCTGGATTTAATGCACGATTGAAAAGTTTTCTAAAACCCTTAAGTGCTTTATCATATTCTTTGTTATAAATAAGAGTTCTCAAATAATTTTGATAATTTATATTACTAAATCTTTCATCCCTTCTATCTAATAGAATATCTTTTAATTTAAAGCTATATTGTTTTACTCCCCTAAGTTCTTCTAAAAGCGTAATATATAAAGATAAATCTTTCTCATATTTACCCTTAGATGAATATAATTTTAAAGCATATTTATATGCAACATCAATATTATTAAGTTTAATGTTATAAAACATGATTAAGAATTTTAAATAATTTTTTTCACTCTTCTTATCAAAAATCATAAGAATACTTAAAAATCTTTCTAAGTTTATTTCATTATAATAAGTACAATTTAATACTTCATCTAATGTAACTCCATTTTCATTTAATAACTCTTCAGTTATTTCTATATCACTTGAAACTATTTCTTCTAATGTCATAAAAGTGCACATCCTTTTCTTGTCTTAGTAAGTTATTATAGCAGTGTTTATACAAAAATAAAAGAAGAAATTGGCATTTCCTCTTTTAATCTCTATCTCTAAATGCAAGTAGGTAGTATAACATTTGTAATAAAGTCGTTAATACTCCTGCAACATAAGTCATTGCAGCTGATGTTAATACTTTTTTAGTACCAGTTTGCTCAACTTCATCTATTAGATTTAGACTTAATAATATTTCATTAGCACGTTTTGATGCATCAAACTCAACAGGTAAAGTAACAAGTTGAAATGCTAAAGATGCTGATGTTAAAACTACAGAAACCATAATTAAATCAACACTTTGAAATATAAAACCAGCTATTAAAGTAAAATAGGCAATTTTATTAGAAAATGAAACTAATGGAAATATAGCACTTCTTATTTTCATCCAAGTATATCCTTCTTTATCTTGGATAGCGTGTCCACATTCATGAGCAGCAACTGATGCAGCAGCTATACTCTCACCATGAAATATATCACTGCTAAGTTTTACTGTCTTTCTCGAAGGATCATAGCAATCTGTTAATTCACCTGGAACTTCAACAATATAGATATCTTCTAGACCATTAGCATCTAGTATTTTTCTAGCTACTTCAAAACCACTTAACTTTTTATTTGTATCAATTTGTTTAAATTTCTTGTAATTTGCATTAATATTAAACGATGCAATTGCTGGTATTACAAGTAATAATAAATATATTATAATCATTAAATCCATTTATATTCACCATATTTAATTTAACATACATTTATGAATTTTATGTTAAATTATGACCCAACTATTTTATAAGTTGTTCCTTCCCTTGTATCTATTAACTCGATTCCTTTTTTATATAAATCATCTCTTATTGAATCGGCTAATTCATAATCTTTTTTCTTCTTTGCTTCATTTCTTGCGTCAATTAATTTTAAAATTTCTTCATCTGCTTCAAATACTTTACTTTCTTGAATTAAATCAAGTGCTAAAACTTCATCAAAAGATTTAATAAGTTCTAGTTTTGTGTTTCCATTTACTTCACTATCTTTTAATAAATCATATAGAGTCGATAAAGCATTTGCTGTATTTAAGTCATTTTCTAAATGAGTTTTAAATGTTTCATTGTATTTTTTAAATGATACTTCATCTAATTCGCCAGATGTTTCAATAGATGATATTTTATTTCGCAATTTTTTTAATGTCGATTCTGCTTGATTTATAGAATCATATGAGAATAACATTTGTTTACGATAATGACTATTTAGGCATAAGAATCTAAAACTTAGTGGATCATAGCCTTTTTCTTTTAAAAGAGATACTGTTAAAAATTCGCCATGAGACTTACTCATCTTACCTGTATCATCTAATAAGTGTTCGTTATGGAACCAGTAGTTGCACCACTTATGTCCAAGGTATGCTTCACTTTGAGCTATTTCATTTGTGTGATGTGGGAATATATTATCAACTCCACCACCATGGATATCTAAATACTCTCCTAAATATTTAATTGAGATACCAGAACATTCAATATGCCATCCAGGGTAACCTACTCCAAATGGAGAATCCCAAAGCATTTCGTGATTCTCAAACTTAGAAGATGTAAACCATAAGGCAAAATCAGCTTGATTTCTTTTATTACTATCAAACTCAACACCTTCTCTTACTCCAACAACCATTTTATCTTCTGCTGCTTGATTAGTTAAGCAGTAATAGTTATTAGCCTTTGATATATCAAAGTAAACATTTCCTCCGGAGATATATGCGATGTCATCATCTAATAATTTTTGAATCATCTTAATATACATATCAATATTTTCTGTAGCAGGAGATGTTATATCCGGTCTTAAATTATTTAAGGCATCATAATCCTTAAAGAATGCATCTGTATAAAACGCAGCAATTTCATAAGCTGACTTACCTTCGCGTTTCTTAGCTACTTCCATTTTATCTTCACCCGAGTCAGAATCACTTGTTAAATGTCCAACATCGGTAATATTCATAGCTCTAGTTACATTATAGCCAATGTATTTTAAAGTTCTAACTAATATATCATGGCCAATATAATTACGCATATTACCTATATGAGCATAATGGTAAACTGTTGGTCCACATGTATATATTTTTACTTCTCCCTCTTGGTTAGGAACAAACTCTTCTATTTTTTTTGTTAATGTATTATATAATTTCATAAATATCACCTTTCTTATCGTTTTATTAAATTATATAATTGCAACATCGTTTATACATAATTATCCCTTCTTTTATATATCTATTATAAACTAATTAAGTCAGTTTTAAAAGAAAAAGTACATACCTAATTATATGTACTTTTACTATAAATTATATTCTTTTTATTATTTTTTTCCTAACAAAGCTATATAATAATATACTTATTCCTATTAAAATTGTTATTAGTATATTATGGTTAACTATTCCTGTCTTTGGGTTTTCTTTTAAAATTGGAACAAATTCCGCTTCAATAATTACATTGTCATCTATCATTGTAAAACTTAAGTTTTCTTTGTCAATTTTATTTCCTCTACTATCATAGATAACTAATGATTTTAATTGATAGCCATCTGGACAATCTACTAAATATGTAACTAATGCTCCAGCGTCTGCCGTATCTGGCACAACTATATTACCTTTGCCTTTAATTTTAACCGTTATGGTTCTATTTGGTACTTCTTCATGTAATGTATATACCTCATTATGGTAACTTGTGGTAGACGGAGTGAATAAACCATATTCTAAATCATGCACCATAGTCGCTGCTTCACTTACTCTTAAAACCGAGAATCCACTAGTAGTTTCGAGAATATTTGCATATCTCTCATCATAAATGCAACTACCATAATTCATTTCATATCCTTTGGTATTTTTTTCTGTTTTTTGGACAAGTTCACCATCTGTATCATAAACTCTTAATCTAGTTTTTGAACAGTCAATTGAGTCAGATATTACAATATAATTATGAACAAATTTTACAGAAAATGCTAAAGTATAATAATCTATTGTTATATTATCAAGTTTCTTTATTTTTCCATCTCTTGTTAATAAGATTAAGCCTGTATTTCCTTCCATACCATTAAAGTTTTGATAGTCTGCAAATAAAGCATAGTTTTCATTAGCATCTAAGAAGTATTGGAATAATTCGTAGTTTTCTAAAGTTCCCGTTCGAGCTAAAGAAAGATCTCTTGAAGAATAAGCACGAAAGTAGCATTCAATTATCCATTTTTTATCTGGAAATATCTTACCATATTGCTCAGTTATATACTTAACATGTTCTTCTTCGTTTTCAAAATCTTCAGAATTACCGTAAACATTAAAATCTCTAATGTGTTCCAAATCTAAATCCAAAATATTATATGTATCGTCATATGTAGAAGGCGAATTTACATATACATAATTCCCAGTTACATTGACTAGTCTTGCACCTGCTACTTTTCTTGCAATATTAAAGTCTTCATCTATTTTAATAGTAAGAGTTATACCATTATAACTTTCTTTTTCCGAATAAATGGCTGTACAATAAATATCTTTTTCATGAATAACAATAGGCTTTATAAGAAAATACTCAAATGATGGGAGAGTTGATTCTTTTTGGCTCATTGTATCACTTATAATGTAATAATTTTCTAACAACTTTGTTTTTATTATTTTTCCGTCTTTGTCATAGTAAGTAATGTTTGTTCCTTTTTTATTTCCTGCCGATACGATATCTACTCCTAAGTATCCATCACGATAAGAAATAACATTACTAAAACTTGGAATTGCATATTCTATTTCTGGTGTTTGAATAGCTGTTGGCAATCCTGTAGTTTGTCTATAATAGCGATCAAAATATTCCGAATCAATTTTACTTGCTTGTATAGATGTTGTTTCAAATTTATAGTTAAAAGGACTTTCGGCATTTACTATACTTGCAAACATAAAAATACTTAATAATCCAATTACACTCAATTTTATATATCGCATATTTCTCACTACTTTCTATCATTATCGTATCATAGTAAACTCGTAGATGTTTAATTTTAATTAATAATTTTTTGTAAATTTGACATATAAAAAGCACATATTAAAATGCGCTATTTACAATAATTATGATTATTTTTATATTCTTCTAAAGATTCTGAATGAATACTTTCTAGAGGATAAAATTCATGATTACCCTTATACATAAGTGAGTAATGTACTAAAACGGGTTTATTTGTTTCGATGGATGATGCAAATAAGTCATCTTCATTACATATTGATACGGGATTTGCCTGATTTATTTGATTATTGGGAATAAGCTTATCTTCTAATACATTTGTCGCAACAATTGTTATAGCATTTGTATTATAAACTACTGAGTCATTATTATCAGAGATAACCAAACCATTTATATCACCAATATGATACATATTAAGCACTATATTGCCTTGGGTGTCTACAACAAATAGTTCAGTACTTCTATTGCTATTAGACTTTGCAGTAAAAATCAATAAATCATCTATTAGACCTACATTAGAATAGAAATATTCTTTTTTAGTAATCTCTTTATTATTTATAAGAATCGCATTATTTACTTTACTTATTGTAAAACTTCCAGCATGATAAGGAGACCCATCTTCTATAAATATTCCATCAGATAAATTTGTACTTTCAAAGAAATAATTATCTATATTAGGATTAGTCGTAGTCGTTGTTATATCATTATAAGAAATATCTCTAGACTTAGATGAAGCTGGAATAAGTAAGTATATTGAAGATGCAATAATTCCTATAACAAAAACAACAATTAAAGATTTAATAAGCGTATATTCGTCAATTTTCTTTTTTGGCTTTTTTTCCTTTTTATATTCTTTTTTAGGAGGTATTGCGCTTATACTTTGTTTTACTTGTTCATTTATCTCTGTTTTTTTATCGTTAGTCTCATTTATAGTAGACTGTTCAACTTTAATAGGAGTCGCGATACGATTAATTTGCTTAAATCTTTTATCTTCGTTATTCATATTCACCCTTCTATTCTAGAATTATTATATCAATAATTTATCTAGTTATAAACAGGAATGTTTAACTATATGTAAATTGTCTTGTGAATTAATATTATTTAGAAAACTTGATTTAAAAGGTTTAAAGTAGATAGCATCATCTTTTTCCGTATATTTTTCATTATAGCCAATTTTAGAAGTTACTTCATTATTTGTTTTTAATATAAGAGTGAAATTAAAGTTTATTTTATTATTATATTTATCTATTAAATAGCCTTTATCTATTATAGAATCAAAAAGTTCTAGGACATTAGAGGATGCATATTCGATATTTTTCAAAAGTATTAAAGAATATGGGTTATATTTAACTTTGTCAAGTATTGTTTGAGATTCAAACCCTACATATCCTGGATCCGATCCAATTAAACGATTTATTGAAGTGGAACTTCTAAACTCTTTCATATCAAGTTCAATTAAGTTATAATCTAGAGCGTCAGCAATTACATGAGCAGTATAAGTTTTACCTGATGATGCTGGTCCTTTTATTTCTATACCAACTATTTCATTATTAACACACTTATTCTTTAGTTTTTCTTTTAGTTTAGTTAAATCTTGACCCTTGACTAATTCATCTAAACGTCTACTAACTAATTCATAGCTATGTTTATTTAGAATTTTTACATTTGCTAGATTTTCAATAACATCTAAAATATCTTCATCTTTTATGGTTATATCCTTGTTAGCCCTTATCTTTAAGGCGTTTTTATAATCTTTATTTTTTAAAAATTCATTGAATGTATAAATATCATTCCTATTTTCTTTTAATAGTTTTACATGTGATAGAAGGCAATCTAAAACTTCCAGTGATTTATCAGGATTTTTATTATTGCTTATATACTTAGTGGATAATTCAGCAATTTTCTTTAATTTGCTATCATCTATTTTTATTTTATGGAACTCTTCATAAGATTTTTTTACACCAAGTAGTATTTTATAAGTTTCTTCTTCATTGGGTTCACTTATATGAATTCGAGCAAATCTTCTAGAAAGCGCAGCATCTTCACTTATAAATGTGTCATATTCACGATTGGTAGTTGCTCCAATTAATTTAATTTTGTCACTGGCAAGGTATGGCTTTAATATATTTGCAGCATCACATGAACCTTCTCCTCCCCCAGTTCTTACAATAGTATGTATTTCATCTATAAAAAGAATAATATTTTCTTTAGAAATAGCTTCTTTTATAAGATTATTAATCTTTGTTTCAAATTCGCCACGATATTTTGTATTAGATAGCATACTTGCCATATCAAGCATATATACTACTTTATTTTTTAAAGATTCAGGTACATGACCTTCTTTTATTCTTCTTACAAGTTCATATACTAAAGCTGTCTTACCAACTCCAGCTTCTCCAACGAGAATAGGATTATTTTTATTTTTTCTTAAGAGTATTTCCAGCATGCTATTAAGTTCTTTTTCTCTTCCAATTAATGGATACGTGATTTCCATTTCCATCATGTTAACTCCTATTTCATCAAGAAAGGTGTGAGTATTTGTAACTTCAGCATACAAGGAATCTATATCTATATTTAATTCCATCATTATTCTTATCGCGATTCCATCATCACTTGATATAAGTTCCTTAAGTAAAGTTAATTCATTGGCACATCCGTTTTCCTTAGAAGTGGCCTTTTTTATAATAAGTTTTAATAAAGGAGTATAAAGAATATATGTACTTTTTATATTAGACATACCTATTATTTCAACTAGGGCATTTTTAAATTTTTCATAAGTTAGATTATATTTATTTAATATCTTTTTGCTAGTATCAAATTTAAGTAAACTTAAAAGTAAATGTTCACTTCCTACGTAAGGATGATTAAGATCTAACATCTCTTGTTCTGCAAATTCTAGTACTCTTTTAACACATTCATTTATATTATTATTCATAAAAAAATCCTCCTATAAATATATATGAGGATTTTTGCTACTTATTATGCATATTTTGCATTTAATTTTAATCTATCTGCTAAAGTAACAATAAATTCTGAATTAGTTGGTTTACTACGATCAAAATCAATAGAGTTTCCAAATATCTCTTCCATAAGATTGTAGTCACCTCTAACCCATGAAACTTCAATCGCATGTCTTATTGCTCTTTCTACTCTTGATGATGTTGTGTCATAAGTTGATGCAATACTTGGATACAATTCCTTAGTAATTGAACCAACTAATGATGAATCACGATAAAGCATCTCTACACCATCACGAATATAAGAATAACCTTTTATATGAGATGGTATACCTAAACTATGTAAAAGATTAGTTATTTCAATCTTTATGTCTAAATTTTCTTCTGTCTTTATATTAGTACGTCTTTTATAAAGCGCTACTATAATGTCTTCAAGTGTACTAACATCAAATGGTTTTTTAATAAAATAATTGATAGAATATTTACTTATGCTATCCATCATATCTGCTGATATGAACTCGCTTGTCGCGATAATTATTTTATCCTCATATTCACTTCTTATCTTTTTAAGAAGTGAGTAAGAATCCATTCCATTAAGTAACATATTTATAATTATACAATCCGATTCTTTTATAAAGTGCTCTGCCTCTTCTTTTGAGCTTGCACATCTTACTTCAATACTACTAGAACTTCCAGAATACTTCGCAACTTCTTTTGTGTGATTAGAATCTCCATCTATCACTAATGTTTTTATTGCCATAATATCTCCCTTTTTTCTAATATTTCTTGACTGCTAAAAACATTATAGTATAAAGTTTTACAAATAGAAATAGCAAGTTTTGTCGAACTGTGTAAATATTTGTAAAGAGCAAGACAATTCAGTGTATAATTCGACAAAGTATACTTTATTTTGACAAAACATCAATTGCTTTTTGTAATTGTGCGTCGTTTTCATCACTTGGATTAAGAGCATATTCTTTAGTTAATTTTACTTCTATATCCGGTTTATATCCAATTTCATTTACGTAGTTACCTTTAGGTGTAAACCATTTAGCTGTTGTATATTTAATCATTGTCTTATCACTTAAATAATTAGTTTGCTGAACTAATCCTTTACCAAAAGTAGTTGTTCCAATAAGGATTGCTCCATAACTTTCTTTTAAGCTAGTTGCAAGTATTTCTGATGCGGAAGCTGATGCTCTATCGACAAGAACTGCCATATTATATGTACGCATCTCTTTTGATGTATCATAAATAACTTTATTACCACCTTTATTTTCGATAGAGTAAAGTTTTTCTCCTTCTTTTATAAACATATTTAAAATAGCATCAGCTGAATCTAGGTATCCTCCGGTATTACTTCTGACATCTATTATTAAAGCATCAATTCCGTTACTTTCTAAACTTTCTAAAGACTTTCTTACTTGACTTGCTGTAGTCTTTGAAAATGTTGATAAATAGATATGTCCGATTTTTTTATTGTTCTTCTCATGAATCTTTGATTCAATTGAAGGATACTCAATAGTTTTAACATCAATTGAAATATTTACGTCTTCATTATTTCTTAAGACAACCAAATCAACGTGATCTTTATCTTTTATCATATTAGATATTTCTTCTAATGAATCTGTATCTACTACTTCATGATCGTTTACTTTTTTTATAATGTCTCCCGCTTCTAAGCCAGCTTCTTTGGCAGGAGTTCCTTCATAAACATTTACGATTTTAATTAGTTTATCAATCTTTTGAACAGAAATTCCAACTCCATGATACTTACCATCTAGTTTTTCAGATAAATTAGATGTATCACTTTCGTCCATATGAACTGTATAATCTTCATCTAAAGAAGACATCATGCCGTTTATAGCATCATCTGCAAGTTTTGTCTTATCAACTTCGCCATAAAAGTCCTCATTTATTTTGTTATACGTTGATACGATATCAAGTAAGTTCTTATCTAAAATTAAATTCCTGTTGTTTTTAAAATAAAAGAATAAACCCGTAATGATTCCCGTAAGGGATGAAAAGGCTAAAGCAATTATTATTACCTCAGCTAAATTAAAATTATTTTTTTCAAATTTACTTTTTCTCTTGTTGTTTTTCATGTTGATTCTCCTTGTATACATTATAACACAAAAAATAGAATACATTAAGTATTCTATTTTGCTCTTAGTTTTTCGACAATAGTATTTGTATCACTTATATACTCAGAAACTTTTTTATCTTTTATAACAAGTAGTCTTGGACCACCTACTACTACTTCACTAGCATTAGTTGGTTTTTCGTTTTCATTTTCGCTTGTTTCTTTAAAATGACTAGCATTCATTTTATTAGCTTTA
>CAYWFZ010000006.1:0-5049 GCA_964458035.1 uncultured Muribaculaceae bacterium
TTTTTAATAATCCCATAGTATTTACCCTCCGTATATAACATTATAACATAAAACAATGTAAAAAAGCCATAAATTATACATATTATAGTCGATTTTCATTATTTTTTTGGTACATATTCACCTGTCTCTTTTTTTATTAACTTTTTTTCATATTTAGTTAGTATTTTACCTCTATCTTCATCTGCAACATTATTCTTAATCTCTACCCATAAAAGCAAGATTCTTTCCTTTTCAGCAGTCTTATAAGCCTCTTTAACTTTTAAAGCCTCATAAAATAAGTTTGCTGGAACTCTTTTATTGTTCTCTTGATACAAGTATCCATCTTTAACATTATAATCATAAACTGAATAATGTTTCTTTTTACTATAATAGATATATATTACATATACACAATAAAGCGCTGCCACAAGCGCAAAACATATTTTATCAGGCAATATAGATCTAGAAAGTACAGCATTTATTTTCTCCGGATTTTCATATTTAGTTATAGTAATAAATATTTCTTTTTTTTCTGATTCACTTAAAGAATCAATTAAATCCTTACCCTTAGAATTAATATATCCAGAGTTCTTAAGTGTATTAACTATACGATCAAATAATTTTATGAATTCACTTTCGTCATCTAAAGACCCAAAATTAATATCATCAAATTCTCCAGTATCAAGATAATCTAATACAGAAGAAAAAGAAGAATATTCTAAATTGCCATCACTTTTCCAATTAATGGAAGCATTTATTGCTCTTTCATAATCATGCATTTTTAAAGATATTTTATTTTGAGGATCATTTGTAGCTTCATCAATAGTAAGTCCATCTGGTGAAACTACATCACAATTAAAAAGGTCAGCAAGCTCTCCTATAGTACATGTATCCTCATTATTTTCATAAACTCCATCTGACAAACTAAAAACAGTTGTTTCTTTATTATACTTAGTAACATTTCCATCAAACTCCACTTTTGAAGGTAAAGTGAATGCATAGATTGCAGCAGAAACAAGTATTGCAGGTAGGCTAACATAACGAAATCTATATTTTCTAATACTTCTATAATTAGAAGAAAACACATTCAAGTTGTGAATACGTGCACTTTTTTCCAGTTTATCTATTCCTTCCAAAGATCCTTTAGTATGCACAATATTTTTACAATCTTCTTTGCCTGTATCAAGTTTCTCTAATTTAATGCCATTTCTATTTTTTAAATAAGGCTTTTGATTATAACTATTTATCAAAGTTTTTAATGTAGATAACATAATATCTCCCCCTACAAAAACATATTCTATCTAAAATATATTAAATAAGCAAGAAAAAAGGGTAAATAAATATTATTTATCCTTTTTCTTATTTGCCTTCTTTACTAATCTTTTCTCATAACCAGTTAATAGTTTTCCTCTATCTTCTGGAGCAACATTCTTATCTATTTCTGATGCAAGCATTAGAATTCTTTCTTTTTCAGCCGCCAAGAATGCTTCTTTTATTTTTAAAGATGAAAACCATAAACTTCCAGTGTATTCTGTACTTTGATCAATAAGCTTTCCATTCTCATGTGTCATAACATCAACACCAATCTCATCTTTTCTATAAGAATAAGTTAATGCAAGTACTAAATCATATATTGCAGCTATAATAATAAGCATAACTTTTCTTGGCATTCTAGTTTTAGACAATATCACTTCTGCTTTACCATGATTCTCATAGGATGCAATACTTAAAACTATTACTTTTTTATCACTAGCTGTTAAAGCATCTAAAATTTCTTCATTCTTGCTATTTAAATATCCAGAATCTTTAACTAATGCAACAACCCTATCAAATAATAAAGCATACATTTCATCGTCTTCAGTTTCATTAAACGTAACATCCTGATATTCATCAACATCATAGTAATTATTTACAACACCTGCTGAATTAGCAGTCATTGCACCATCATTAGATATATTTACACTCCCTGTCACACAAGTTTCTCCATCATGTATCTTAAATGTTATTTTATCATTTACACCATCTTCTACAGAAACACCTTCTGGGCTAACAATCTTATGACCAAAGAAGTCCCCTGTCCAATCTAAATCATATACTTCTTTTGTTTGTGTTGCAACACCCTCTCCAAACTTATATAGTGTTTCTTCTTTAGTATAATGCGTAGCAGTATCATTTTTGTTAACACGCGAAGGTGTCGATAAAAGTCCTATTGCTCCAGCAGTAATTATTGCTGGAAGAGTTAAAACAAAAAATCTATATAGTCTTAAGGAAAAGTAACTCTCTCTAAAAACATGTAAGTTATTAACTCTTAAATCAGTTTGCAGTTCCATTATTCTATCTTTATTTCCCTCTTCACTAACAACATTGTTAGTTTGAGTATTGGCATCTTTTTTTAAAGATACTCGATCAATATTTCTTAAAAATTTAAATTGATTAATATTATTAATAACTGTTTTTGTCGTATCTAACATAAAAATTACACCTCTTTACTTATTAATTCTTACCCATATACATTTTAGCTCTTGTGTCTTCAACATTAGCTTTCTTAATTAATTTCTTTTCATATCCAGTAAGTAATTTGGATTGTTCGTTTACAGCAACATTTTTTTTAATTTCTTCGTTTAATAAAAGAATTCTTTCCTTTTCAGCTGCTAAAAATGCTTCTTTATATTTAACAGATTGATAAAACAAATTAACAATTCTATTATACTCTTCATAAAGACTTCCATTCTTATGTAAAAGAGTAACAAACTCAAATGTCTTTTCTCTCTTTTCATCATAATAGAATCCATCAACAACCAAACTAATTATCAACATAACAATAACTGCTATTCTAAATCCCGTTTTGGATTTAGTAATACCAACTTTAACATCACCTAAATCAATATATTTTTGAACTTCAATCACGACAGTCTTTTTATCATCTGCATTTAATTGTTCCAATAATTTTACACCATCTTCTGATAATAAAGAATAGTCTTTAACAAGATTTACTAACTTATCGTATAAAGCATCATAACTCTTACCAACATCAGTAAAATTCATTTCACTATAGTCAGTAAAATCGTAATGATCTCCTGAATAAACTTCATTAACAGAAAGTAAATCATTTGAATCAACATTAATTAATGCATTTATATAATCATCTTCATTATATACTTGTAATCTTATACTATCTTTTACGTCATTATTTTTTAATGCTAACTTTTCCTCATCTCTTAAAACATAAGTAGAAAATCCTTCATCAACAACATACCCGACAGTGCTAGTCTCTGCTTCTCCATAATTAGAGTTATAAATTGTACTTACTTTCTCATATGCAGGAAGTTCTTTTGTATCAGGAATTCTCTTTGGTGGAAAAAAAGACGCAATAGACAAAACAGATAATATTGCTGGCAAAGAAATAAACCAAAATCTTCTCCATCTAAGCTTGGCATAATTCTTCATAAACACACGTAAGTTATTAACTCTTTCATCAGTCTCTAAATCATTAATCTTATCCATCGTACCTTCAGTAGTTCTAATATTATTACTTGCTCCATTATCAACTTCAATTCTATTTAAATGAACACGATCCCTATTTTTTAAAAACTTAAATTGATTAATACTATTTATTACACATTTAGTTGTATCTAACATATCGAATACTCCTTCTTGAATACATATTCTAAACTATAATACCTTAAAACACAAGAAAAAAGACCTTTTATATTTCAAAAAGTCTTCTTTAAATTATGCTATAACATTACCCTTAACTACGACACCAGTTGTTCCCTTAGTAGCAATAATATCATCAATCATTGAAGAAAGATTACTAGTATAATTAACTGTTAGTGACCCCTTATAATATTCAGAATCATTTCTAAACATATTTGTATAAATAGTTGTATCACTAAAGTTCAAATTTAAAGTAGTATTAAGTGACCACGCGGTATCAAGCATTGATTCAACAGTAGTAACGCTCGAAAAATCAAACTTAGATAGATCTAAATTAGTTAGGCTATGACAATCATGGAACATTTTCGACATATCAGTTACTTTACTAGTATTAAATCCACTAATATTAAAATCTTCTAAATAATAATCATACTTAAACATATCTTTCATACTTGTTACATTACTCGTATTAAAGCCATCACCTAAAGTAAGTGTAACTAAAGCATAACAATGTTCAAACATATTTTCCATGTAGATTACATTAGATGTATCAAAATTTGATAAATTGATTGTTTTTGCCACTCGAAGCTCAGAGAACATTACTCCCATATCTGTTACCTTATTTGTATTAAAACTACTAAGATCTAACTCGCCCAATAAAAACATACGAGCAAACATTTGATGCATATCAGTTACATTTGATGTATTAAAACCAGAAAGATTTAATGCTGTAACTTGTTTACAATTGTAAAACATATAGCTCATATCCACTACTTTATCTGTAACAAAATTACTTACATCTAATGCTGTGACTTCTTGACAATTAGAAAACATATGATGCATATACATTACTTTATCTGTAACAAATTTACTTACATCTAAAGTTGTAACTTGTTTTAATCCTTCAAACATATAACTCATATCAGTTACATTAATTGTATTCCAAGTTGAAACATCCAAAGCCTTAACAGATTCACATCCATAAAACATCAATTTTAAACTAGTTGCTTTTGATACATCAAACCCACTGACACTTAAGGACTCTAATAAAGCACACCCAGAAAACATTTGACTAAAATCTATTACATTTGATGTATTAAAATTACTTACATCTACATTTGCTAAATTAGAACAACCTAGAAACATTGAGCTCATATCTGTTGCAGAACTCGTATCAAAATTTACTACATCAAGAGAGGTCACAAGAATACAGTTTTTAAAAAGTGAATGCATATTTGTAACATTACCTGTATTCCAAGAAGAAACATCAATAGTTTCAAGTTTGTAACAAGAGTCAAATATATTTGCCATATCAGTAACATTGATTGTATTCCACTTGCTTACATCCAATATAGCAACATTATTACATTCGTTAAAAATATGATTTAAATTAGTTACATTTTGAAAATTAAA
>CAYWFZ010000006.1:5149-51539 GCA_964458035.1 uncultured Muribaculaceae bacterium
TCGCTTACATCTAGTGAAGTAATATTTGAACAATGGTTAAACATATAAGAGGCATCTAGAACATTTGATAGATTAAAGCTGCTTAGATCAAGTGTAGTTAGTGCTCCACAATAGGAAAACATTCCGCTTACATCTACAACTTTTTCTAATTTAAAGTTACTTACATTAAGTTCACTAACATTTGAACAACGATTAAACATATAAGAGGTATATAACACATTTGAAAGGCTGAAGCAGCTTACATCAAGGGTAGTTAAAGTTTCACAATATTCAAACATATTACTTGTATCTTCAGCTTTCGTTGTATCAAAATTACTTACATCTAGTGATTCAAGTAAACGACAATATCTAAACATTCTTTGAAAATAAGTAACATTTCTTGTATCAAAATTTTCAATTCCTATAATTTCTTTTAAACTAGCACATTGATTGAATACAGAATTCATATTATAAACATTTTTTGTATTAAAAGAAGAGACATTTACGGAAGTCAAACTATCACAATGATTAAACATATAGTTAATTTCTGTTACAGAATTAGTGTCCATACTTGATAAATCAAGTGTTTCTATTTTCGCACATCCATCAAAAAAGTGTCCAAAATCTACTGAAGAACTTGTATCTAAATTATTTATTCCTAAAACTTCTTTTAAATTAACAAATTGATAAAATAAATAATTAGTCATTCTATTTGCTTTAACTCCTGTATCTCCCTGAATATAAAGAGTATAAGTTGCAGGATCATTTACATTTTTTACAAGATAAGCACGTACCGAATTGTCCGCTGTCTCTGACACATCAAAAATTAAATTATCTTCAGTTTCATGGTTAACAAATTCATCTTCAAAAACTACTAGTGAAATACTGCCTCTATAATGCCAAAAGTCTTCTGTATCAGCCGCATTTGTCCTTCTAAGTGTCCCAGCTCTACTAAACTTTTCTGAATAACTACTTCCTTGATCTGTTCTACTAACTTTAGTAACACTAAAAGAACATGTAATAGTGTCATCCCCAGCTGCACTCTTATCGGTAAGTATTTTAGCATTAGCTAAACCAACTTCAGTAGCACCGGAACTCAAATAAAAATTTTGAGGAGAATATTCAAATGAAATATCATTATTACTTGATGTACACGAAACACTTACTTCTGCATCATAGTTTTTACTTGTATTTGCTATTTCATAATTAATAGGCAAAGAATCACCAGCCAAATTAAGTTTATCCGTTGTAAAAGAAAATGATCCTTTTCCATCACTAATTGCATCTTTCCTAGATACTCCTCCAACTAATACATTAGTAAACATTACTCTAAAATCATCACTTTCAGAAATAGCTAAAGAAAAATTATGAAATAAATTTGTTTGAGCACTAGAAAAACCAATAGCAAGCAATAATACTAAAATAAAAACAAATGCATGATTTTTTTTCACATCCGCACCTCTAACGTACTTTTATATTTTCTTATAATAATCATAACATCATTTAATAATTATAACAATAAAAAAAGAGCTCATGCTCTTAATTTATCTACTATTAATGATTCCGTAGTTTCCTTCTTTTCTTTTATAGATTAAAGAAATACATTCTTCATCAACATTTTTAAATAAGAAGAAATCATGTCCTAAAAGATCCATTTGTAAAATAGCTTCTTCTTCACTCATAGGCTTAGATGAAATATCTTTTCTTTTAACTATTACATCAGTTGATTCTTCATCATCACTTTCAATAGTTGCAAAACCAAATGGTTCTTCACTTCTTTTCTTATTTAATTTTGTTTTATTCTTTCTTATTTGTCTTTCTAAAACATCAACTACTAAATCAATAGCAGCATATAAATCTTCATTCTTTTCTTCTGCTCTTAATGTATATTTACTTGTTGGAATAGTAACTTCAATTATTTCATTACCATTTCTAACACGAATTAAAACATGTGCATCAACTGTGTTTGGTTCATCAAAGTACTTTTCTAAACGAACTAGTTTCTCCTTAACATAATTTCTAATTGAGTCTGTAACATCAATTTTATCTCCACGAATATTAATATTCACGAATATCACCTTCCTACCATCATTATATCAAGGAATAACTACCCAATTCAAGCAAAATTACATTGAGTATTCTGCAACTTTAGAAACAACTTCAATAGCTTGAAGACCTTTAATTGTTTCAATCAACTTAAAAGATACTTCATCGCCTTGATTTAATGTTTTAAATCCATCCATGCTTATAGCTGAATAATGAACAAAAATATCATCTAAGTTAGGACATTCAATGAATCCGTAACCTTTTTCATTGTTAAACCATTTAACTTTTCCAGTCATATTAACACCTCTTTCCTTCAAAATACAAACCCATTATAAGACACCCAATACTAAAAATTTGTCGAATTGTGTCGCGCATCTAAAAAAAGTTAAGAAAATTAAAAAAAGACGCTTAATAAGCGCCTCTATTTGTTCTAGATAAATCTCTTTCTTTAATAGTTTCTCTTTTATCATAAAGTTTTTTACCCTTACATAAACCTAAGAGTACTTTTACTTTATCACCTTTAAAATACATCTTTAAAGGCACTAAAGAGTAACCATTTAATTTTATTTCTTCTGCTAACTTTTTTATCTCTTTCTTATGAAGTAATAATTTTCTACTTCTTCTCTCATCATGATTAAATCTGTTTCCTTCTTCATATTTAGCAATATACATATTAATTACAAATACTTCATCATTTTTAATTCGAGCAAAAGTATCTTTTAAATTAGCACTTCCCTTACGAATTGATTTTATCTCGGTTCCTTTTAAAACTATACCTGTCTCAATCTCTCGTAAGACAAAATAATCAAAGTAAGCTTTTTTATTTTTTATTTCTACCATGTTTTTTACCTCTAGTTGACTTTTCTTCCTGTTCTTTTTGTTCTTTATTATCATCTTTTATTAATTCAAAGTCAACTGTTGATGATACTTTACTTGCACCAATACATCTAACACGTAAATAATCACCTAGTTTATAAGTTTTTCTTGTCTTAGGATCTACAAGCGAACTAGTTTCTTCAACATATTGGAAATTATGTCCATCAAGAAAGTCAACTGAAACAAGTCCCTCTACTAAATTCTCAAGTTGGACAAATACCCCATAACCAGTTACTCCAGAGATAATTGCATCATATTCTTCTCCAACATGGCTTTCCATATATTCAGCCATCTTCATCTTATCAACAGCTCTTTCAGCTTCAATTGCTGCAAGCTCTCTTTTACTAGCTTGATCACATAATCCTGGAAGTGCACTTCTCCAGTAACTTTTAGTATCAGGGTCATTATGTCCCTTAATTAAATATGTCCAAATTAATCTATGAATTAAAAGGTCTGGATAACGTCTAATAGGGGAAGTAAAATGTGTGTATGAAGTGTGAGGAGGTACAACTGCTAAACCAAAATGCCCAATATTATCTGGTCCATAAAAAGCTTTTGGCATGCTCCTCAAAGCAAGTGATTTAATAATATTATTTTGTCTTTCATCTACATCTATTTGATTTAATAAACTTTGAAACATTTTTGGATTAGTTATATCACTAAATTTTCCCTTTATTTGTATGCCAAAGTTACGACAGAAGTTAACAAATGATTGTACTTTTTCAGCAACAGGTGTTCCATGTACACGATAAACAGAAGGTAAATCCATATTAAATAAAGTACTAGCAACAGTCTCATTTGCTTTTACCATAAAGTCTTCAATTAACTTTTCTCCTTCTCCTCTATATACTACACCAACATCAATTGCTTTTCCTGTCTCATCACATTTAATCTTTATTTCATCCATATCAAAATCTGATGCGCCTCTTGCGACTCTTTCAGCTCGTATTATATGAGCTAGTTCTTGCATCAATTTTAAGTTATCTTTAAAATCTTCATAACCCGGATCTATAACATCATTTTCAAGTAAATGATTTACTGAATCATAATTCATCTTTTTACTAGATTTAATAATTGATGGATAAATACTTGAATCTATTACATTACCTTTTTTATTAATAATCATCTCACAAGTTAAAGCAAGACGCACCACATTAGGATTTAAAGAACATATTCCATTAGATAATTTATGTGGTAGCATTGGTAAAACTGAATAAGCTAAGTATGATGAAGTACCTCTTCTTAGAGCTTCCAAGTCTAGTGGAGACCCCTCTTTAACATAAAATGATACATCAGCAATTGATACACGTAAGCGATAATTAGCATCAACTTTAGAAACTGATATTGCATCATCTATATCCTTTGTATCAACTCCATCAATAGTTACAATTACATCATCTCTTAAATCAGTACGATACTTAAGTTCATTCACTAAAGTCTCTTCATCTATCTCATCAGGTAAATCATTTGCTTCTTCAATTACTTCATCTGGAAACTCCGAATATATTTCATAATTAGCTGCTATAGTTAATATATCACTTGCTGGATCATCCTTATGGCAAATATGACGACTTACTTCACCAATATATCTATTCTTACCTAAATCATCAACTAAAGTTACAACAACTATTTCTCCCTCAACACAAGATTTTAAACTATTAGCATCAACTGTTAAATTAATATTAAGTTTCTTATCCTCTGGTTCAAAATAAAGGCTTACTCCATCAGACTTAATAATACCAACTATATTATTAATATCTCTTTTAAGTATCTTTATTACCATACCTTCTCTTTTTTTACCATTATTTTCAGTGATTTTAACTAAAACAATATCACCATTTAAAGCATAACCAACATTATCACGATCAATAAAAATATCTTCTTCATCTTCTAAAACTAAAAAACCATTTCCACTTTTATTAATCTGCATTTTTCCCTTTTTAAAGTCTGGACATTTGCTATATAAGATATATCTATTTTTATTTGTTAAATAAACTATTTGATCTTTAACAAGTAAATCAAGTTCGTATTCTAACTCTCTTAATTCTTCAACACTCGTTAAACCTAATTTATCATTAATTGTCATTACATCAAGTGCACTAAATTCACCTTCAAGTAATTCAAGTATTTTATCTCTCATTATTCTTCACCATTCTAATTATAACATTTAAAGTTCTCAAAAATAAAAAAAAGTACATCAAAATGTACTTCATATACTTAATTTAACATTATTTTAAGTATAATACTAATGATATTACAAAGAATGCAATTCCTAATACCAAAGTAATTCTACTTATTAAAAGTTCTGCTCCTCTTTCTTTTTGGTTTTGGAATAACTCTGCATTACCACCTGAAATTATTTGCCCACCAGCCTGAGCTTTATTACTTTGAAGTAATACCAAAACAATTATAAGAACAGATACAACTATTAAAATACTTTCTAACATAAAAAGTCACCTGATTTCTAGTTCATAATTTATCATAAATTAAATACTTTTTCAAGTAATTTACATAAAACTACCGAAAAATCAACATAATTATAAGTATAAAACAATTGTAAAAAATAAACAAGTACAAATAAAATAGATTAATTTGATTATAAATTATGTTATAATTTTCCTAGATAGGAGGGGTAATCATGAAAATAGTTGAACTAAGTAATAATGAGTTTGATGAATATGCCAAAGCTCATCCGTTAAGTAATTACTGTGAAGCAAGCAAATACGCTCTTGTAATGACTGATTATGGCTATTCATACGACTATATCGGTATGGTTGATGATAATAATAGAATTCAAGCAGCAGCTCTTATATTAACTAAAGGCATAAAAGGTAATATAAAATATGGTTATTCCCCTAAAGGATTCTTAATTAACTATTATGATAAAGAAATACTTAGAACATTTTTAAATTTATTAACAGAGTATTATAAAAAGAAAGATTTTATATTTATTAAATTTAATCCAGAAATAATTATTGGAGAAACCTCTTTAAAAAATAAACTAGTAATGAATTACAATGGAAATGTCCGTATAATAGATGATTTAAAGGCTTATAATGTTAAAAGAAGACTTGAATTAAAAGAATTTAACCTAATGATGCCTAAATTCAATGCATATATTAATTTAAAACAATTTGATATTATGAACATCGACAGAAACTTTAGGAAAAAGATAAGAAAAGGTTTAAAAAGAGGATTGTATCTTTCTGTTGGAGGGGCTAAAGATGTAAGCATCCTATATAATTTTACGAAAAATAAATCCAAAAGACCTATATCTTATCTAAGAAATATGTATCAAGTATTCTCAAAAGATAATTCAATAGATTTAGTTTTCTTAAAAATAGATTTTCAGAAATATCTTAATAACATAAGAAAACAATATGATGAAGAAATAATAATTAATGATAACTGGAATAGAATGTTACAGCAAAATCCTGGAGAGAGAAGATTTGTTACAGCTAAAATGAATTCAGATAGAAAAGCTGAAAGTCTTAAAGCTAAAATAATCTATGCTACAGAAGAATTAAAGAAACATACCGAAGTAATAATTGCAGGAGCATTAGTAGTTAAACACCGTAATCGCATCTCTATAATAGCAAGTGGCTATGATGAAAACTATAAAAAAGAAAATCCTAATCATTTATTACACTACTTAATTGTTGAAAGATATAAACAATTCTTCTCATTCTGTGATATTGGTGGTGTAACAGGTGTATTTGATGAAACATCAAAGTATCAAGGATTAAATAACTTCAAAACTAAATTTGATACTAAAATATATGAATATATTGGAGAATTTGATTTAATCTGCAGTGAAAGAGTATTTAAAAAGCTTATAAAAACAAGTTTCATTGAAGATGAATTTAATAAAGATTAAAAGAGTATAATTAAATACTCTTTTTTATATACTTTAATATGAAATACGATTCATTTCTTTATAATTCTAAAACCTATACACTTGCAGCATTAATAATTGGCTATATCCTAATAGAAGAACTATCAGTAGATGACCAAAATGCAGTCGGAAACTGGTTAATGACAATTGGGCAAATACTTGATGGAAATGCAGCTATTGCTCAGGCTATTCAAAATAAAATTGATGCAAACTCAAATAACAATAACAATAATTCATCAAATAATAATGACGTTATAATAAATTGTATTAAAGAAGATAAAAAAACCATACAAGAATTAAAAGACATGATAAAAAAATTAGAAGAAAGATTAGATGATCTCTCGCGATAATTTTAAAGTCTTAACATCACTCATCTCTTTATCATTTTCATCAATTAAATAAACATCTTCTTTTTCGGCATAAAACGTAAGTTCATTTATAGATGTTTTTATAATAACATATGCTCCTTCTTTATACACCCTCTTAAGTAAGGATAAAGGCATATCATCATATAAAATAAAATTCTTAGGTAACACTTCAATTTCTTTAACAGATGATGTTGAAAACAACTCACTATCTAAATTTGATACTTCTCTAGATATATTTAAAACATTTACCTTAAAACGATGCTTAATTGTAAGAATTCCAACTATAAGTAAAACATTCAACATTTTTAAACCGTCATTAACTTCATTGACAAAGTCAGAACCTATAAATAATGAAATTAAAAAAAATATACCATTTAAGCAAAGGCCACTACATAAAAGTACTTTATTAATTAAAAGATACTTATAGTGTGTAAACTTATTAAACAGTATATCTTTAAAAAAAGTTGGACTAAAACTTACTTTCTTCATCGTGTACCTCTATATTATTACTATAACATAAAACTACCCGTCTTAAAAATATTTTGTCTTAATAATTCATCTCTTTTTTGATAAAAGCCGATTCTTTCCAAATAATCATCAATTTCTTTTTTATACTCAGGCATTGCACGATACTTTAAACCTCCTTGAATATAAGGTAAAAGAAAATTTAAATCTTGAAAATATACTGGATCTTTACCAAAATCTTCAATTTTTCTTTTTCTACAATATTGAACAAATCCTAAATCTTCTAATTCTTCTCTAGATATTACTTCAACACTTTTTATTCCAGTAACATCATAATAAATATCTTTATCATATTCCATTAAACTCGTTGGATCATAACAAATATTATCTTTTTCAACCCAAAAATGCATTCCAATTTCACTTTGTTTTCCAAAAACAACGACGGAATCATCAATTGCTGTACTCAAAAGATAAGCACGTTCCATGCAATTTCCTGGAGGTGCAGTAGGTCTTTCATATTTAATATAAATAATTGCTGGCATTACTGAATAAATTATATTTCTAAGTCCATTATCTACTTCTTCACTAAAAGGTCTTATTCTATTTGTAGATATCGCATTATTGTAAATTATATTCCTTCTAACATTTTTTAATGCATTTAACATAAATACCCCTTCTTAACGAGAGGTATTCTATCAAAAATACAAATAAAAAGCAAATTTTATCTAATTCATTAAAAATATAAACTATATCATAAAATAAATATCATTTATCAACAAAAAAAGAAAATAGTAAATTACTATTTTCTATTAATTCTAAATCTTTCATTTGGATCAAGAATAGCTTTTCTAAGTCTAATATCATCTGGTGTTATTTCAACATATTCATCATCTTCAATAAACTCTAAAGCCTCTTCTAATGTAAATGTTCTTGGTTTAATTAAAGCAATAGCGTCATCTGAGCCTGATGCACGAGTATTTGTAAGTTGTTTATTCTTACATGGATTAACATTTAAGTCATTATCACGATTATGAATACCAACTATCATACCAACATATACATCAGTTGCTGGAGCAACAATTAATTGACCTCTATCTTGTAGATTATAAAGCGAGAACCCTAAAGTCTTACCAGCTTCCATAGATACAAGTACACCATTTTTACGTGTAGTAAGTTCACCAGCATATGGTTTATATTGATCAAAAGATCTAACCATGATACCTTCGCCCTTTGTGTTAGTTATAAATGCTGAACGATATCCAATTAATCCTCTAGTTGGAGCACTGAATTCTAAGTGTGTATAATTATCATCATTTGATGACATACTCATAAGTAATCCTTTTCTCTCTTGTAAATCAGATATAATAGTTGAAGCGTATTCACTTGGAGTGTTTATTATAACAGTCTCAAATGGTTCACATTTTTTACCATCAATTTCTTGCATCAATACAGTTGGTTTAGATACGCATAGTTCATATCCCTCACGTCTCATATTTTCAAGTAAAATTGATAAATGTAATTCCCCTCTACCAGATACTTTAAATCCATCACTTCCTGGAAGTTCTTCTACTTCAAGTCCAACATTGGTCTCTAACTCTTTTTCAAGTCTTTCTTTAATATGACGAGTAGTTAAAAATTTACCACTCTTACCTGCAAATGGTCCATTATTAACAAGGAAGTTCATTGATAAAGTTGGATGTTCAATCTCGATTGGAGGAAGTGGATTAGGTTTTCCATGAGTACAAATTGTATCACCTATTGAAATATGATTGCATCCTGCAACAGTAACTATATCTCCATAATAAGCTTCGTTCTTTTCAATCTTATTTAAACCTTCATTAACAAATAATTTACTAATTTTAAAAGTTGTCTCTTCTCCATTATTCTTAACTAAAGTAACCATTTCATTATTTTTAATTTTACCTTTTGTAACTCTACCAATACCTAATCTACCTATATATTCATCATATGCAAGATTTGATATTTGTAATTGTAAATCATCAGATTCACTGCCCTCATAAGGTTTAACTTGTGCAAGTATTGTTTCAAGTAATGGAGTAATAGTTTCATCTCCTAAGTCACTTGGATCAAGAGTTGCAATACCTTGTTTTGCAATACCATAAACAATTGGGAAATCTAGTTGTTCATCAGTTGCATTAAGTTCAACAAAGCAATCAAAAGTCATATTAACAACATCTTCAATACGAGCATCTTTTTTATCTATCTTATTAATAAATAAAATTGGTCTTAGATTTTGCTCTAAAGCTTTTTTAAGCACAAATCTTGTCTGAGGCATTACACCTTCAACTGAATCAACTAATAAAACTACTGTATCTACTGTCTTAATAACTCGTTCAACTTCCGATGAAAAGTCAGCATGTCCAGGAGTATCTACAATATTAATCTTATAATCTTTATAACGAATAGCACAATTCTTAGAATAAATTGTGATACCCCTTTCTCTTTCAATATCATTAGAATCCATTACTTGTTCAACTAATTCTTCATGTTCTCCAAAAACTCCATTTTGTTGTAATAATGCATCAACCAATGTCGATTTACCAGCATCAACGTGTGCAACAACAGCGATATTAATTATTTTATCCATAATTTTACACTTCCCTCTTTTTAAAACTACTTAATAATACACCAATTTCTACTATTTTGCAAGAAAAACCTCTTCATAGCTTAAATATCAGATATTAAAAAAAGTTAAAGCAATTATATCAATTTTTTTGTATAATATAGTTAAGGTGAAGTTATGAAAAATAAGATAGTAAATAAATTAAAGAATAATAAGCTATACGTATGCACTTTTTTTATCGCTGTAATAGTTATAAGTATTTTATATAAATTGAATAATGTCACACCATTTGGAGATAGATCACTTTTGTGTGTAGATTTTTATCATCAATATGGCCCTATGTTAGGAGAGTTATTTGATAGAATTCACAATCATAGTAATTTTATCTATTCTTTTAATATGGCAATGGGTCTTCCTTTTTTTAGAAACTTTTTAAATTACTTATCAAGTCCATTTAATATATTAATGTTACTTTTCACTAAAGAAGGTGTGTTAACATCATTTTCTTTAATTATTGGAGTTAAAGCTGTTGCATCTTCACTAACATGTGTTTACTATTTAAGTAAAAAGTTTAAAACAAAAGAATTATACTTAATACCTTTAGGTATAATATATGCATTCCAAGCTTACTTTTCAGCATATTACTGGAACATAATGTGGTTAGATGGAATGGTATTCTTACCTCTGATAACTTTAGGAATAGAGCGTATTGTCAATGAAGGTTCTTGGAGATGGTATACAATATTCCTAAGTATAATGTTACTAGCTAATTATTTCATTGGTTACATGATATGTATATTCTCAGTAGTTTATTTTCTAATTTATAATACTTATAAAATAAAATTTAAAAAGAATATAATAAAAAAAGAACTATTAAAGTGGCTTAAAAATTCGGTAATTTTCGGATTTTCTTCCCTTTTAGGAGGAATGCTTACATTCTTCTTGCTTATTCCAATGTTTACATCTATGGCATCAATTTCTGCAACTGGGGGATCAATTCCAACAAGTCAATATTATGATTTTCAGTTAATTGATTTTCTAAAAGGGCATTTATCAGGAGTACACACAACTGTATTTGCAAGTGATGATATAACAAATCCAAATGTCTCGTGTGGAATATTAAGTATCGCTCTTCTTCTTGCATACTTAATAAATATTGATATACCTATGAAAAATAAAATTGCGTATGCACTTTTAATTGGTTTCTTTGTATGTGCTTTCTTCATTCCACAGCTTGATTATGTATTACATGCATTCCATGTTCCAAATGATTTACCTTATAGATACTCATTTTTGTATTCCTTTGTACTTATTATAATTGGAGCGTACGGACTAATAAATATTAAAAAAATAAAGTTCCCAATACTAGCACTTGCTTATGTCTTCTTAATGATTTTACTACTATCTATTTCCCAAGATGAATGGGCGGATTTAGATACAAATATGATTTATATAAACATGATTCTTTTAACTTTATATTTCATATTCTATTCTGGAATATATTTTCTTAATAATATGAAAACAGTATTCTATCTAGCATTAACTGCTGTTGCTTGCATAGACGTAATAGTATCAATTAATTATAACTGGGATATTTCTCAAGATATGAATTTATTCTATTCAGATTATAATGATACAGTTTCTCTTTTAAACTCAGTTAAAAGTCAAGATGACGAACTATTCTATCGTATTGAAAACACTAATATGATGACTTTAAACGATTCTAGTTGGTATAACTATTATGGCGTTACTTCATTTTCTTCAATGGCTTATGAATCAATGGCAATACTACAAAACAACTTAGGTATTCCTGGAAATGAAATAAATAGTTACTCATATGTTCAATCAACACCAATCTATGACTTAATGTTTGATATAAAATATTTTATAGGTAACACAAATGATTATAGAAGATATATTGAAGTGAATACAATCGAAGAAACAGCTAATGAATTTACATATAATGTCGGGCTTGGTTTTGGAGTTAACAAAAATATTGAAAATTGGAATTTTACTCATTCAAATCCCTTTGTTGTCCAAAATGATTTCATAGAAAAAACTACCGGTTTAAAAGATACATTAAAAGAAGCTAAACTTAATAATGTCGATGAAATATATAATGATGGAGTTACAACAATCTTAAAATATAAATTTGATAATCCAGATGATAATCTATATTATTACTCAAGGGATTATTCAATTGAATCAATGATTGTTGGAGATTGTCTTTATTATAAAGATTCTGAAAACATTGATTTCTCATCTTATCCTGAAGAAGTAAGTTATACTTATATGGATTCATATGAAGAAAAGAAAGTTATCAACATCAATTCATCAGAAGAGGAAATAACTATTTATGTAATTTATAATAACTATTATTCAAAGGGATTTAACCTATATTATATTGATCATGATGTATTTAGTGAAGCTGTAACAAAACTTAAAAATAATAAACTAGATATAACAACATTTAAAGAGCACACAATAGAAGGTAATATTTATTTAGAAGATGATATGGATATCTATACATCTATTCCTTATGATGAAGGATGGCATGTCTATGTTGATGGAAAAGAAGCAGAAACTTATGATTTAGGAAATGCACTTCTTGCAGTTAAAGGTAGTAAAGGAAATCATAAAGTTAAGTTCGTCTATAAAATACCACACTTCATGATTGGATGTATTGCATCTCTTATTGCGTTACTTATAATAACTATTCCATTGATATTAAAAAAATACAAACAAAAAAAGGCTGATAATTAATCAGTCTTTTTGTTTATAAATAATTTATTAATATTTGTTTTTGGCATAAGTATTTGTATATCTTTTTCATTAACAATATCAAATGTCTTTGTTCTTATCTCTAACTTTTCACCATCAACACACCAAGCATTTTTAGGATACTTCTGAAACTTTATTTTTATATGATTAGTTCTATAAGATTCAAATCCGTCTACATGCTCAGCATCAGTAGCAATTAACATAGCCATCGCTCTTAGTATATCTATCTTTCTTGTATAAGTACAAAATAATACTTCAAATATATCATCATCAAGTTTAACATCTTTATAAAAATTGTTAAGTCCAGCTATACGTGTAGCTGATGAAATAAGCATGAATGAATACAACCCTTTTATCTTATCTCCATTTATTTCGTATTCAATCATTTGATTTTTAGTACGAGAAAAGAAATCTCTTACCCCACAGAACAAGTAAGCTAGATGCCCATATTTTTTCTTTAAATCTCTTGGGGTATCATAAGGAATATTCATGAACTTGCCAAAGCCAGCAACATAGACAAAAGGTCTTCCATTTATGAGTGGAATATCCATTCCTCTAACTTCACCAGATAGGCATAAACGAATATTTTTTTCAATGTCTTTTCCATAACCAAACATAACACCAACATCATTTGTCGTACCAACTGGAATATGGGCAAGTACTAATCTTTTTTTACGGCATAAATTTCCATGAACAATCTCATTGAATGTTCCATCTCCACCCATGGAAATAACTAAATCAACATATCCGATATGACTAACTATTTCTTTAGCATGTCCCTTATACTCAGTACCTATGAAAGTAACTGAATAATCATACTTTTCAATAATTGATTTATAATTCTTTATATTGCGTCTTTTTATAGTATGTCCACTATTTGGATTATAAATTACAACACAAGTTTTCATAAATACTTCCCCTTCACAAGAGATTATAATCTAAGCCCTATTTTTTGTCAATTTTATTGGCCCTTCTTTAACATTTCAATTAATTTATTCGTAGCAAAAGAAGGTATAATATCATTCTTTGTTATAAGCCCAATATACCTACTAGGTATTTTCGGATTTGTTTTCAATTCGACTAACTCTCCACTTTTAAGTTCGTCTCTTACAAATTCTTTTACAACATATCCAACACCAAATCCAATAGTTGTCATATCTTGAACTAAGCCATAACTAGCAAGACACATTTCAGGTTCTAAATAAACTCCATACTGGCTAACTACAGAATCTAAAAAATCTCTAGTGTTAGTCCCCTTAGGTTGTAATATTAATGGATACTTATTTAAATCACTTAAATCAATTACTTTACTCTCTATATTAAATTTTTTATTAACGACAAATACATCTTGAATTTTTTTTAGATTATAAACATCAATATCTTTATACTTCTTAACAGGTAAATTAGCAACTATTAAATCAATTAATCCATTCCTAAGTTGTGGAATTAACTCAGATGCTTTGTTAGTGAATATCTCAATTTTAATATTCGGATATGTTTTATGAAACTCTTCTAAATAAGGAAGTAAGTATTCTTTAACTAAAGTTCTAGATATACCAATACGAATAAGACCAGTATTTAAATTAATCATATCTGTAAATCTATTCTCAGCATTCCTTATATGCTCAATAGCAAGCTTAATATATGTATGTAACTCTTTTCCCTCTTCTGTTAAAATAACACCTCTTTTAGTTCTTACAAAAAGAGCTCCACCCAACTGACTTTCAAGAGACTTAATAGATTTAGAAACAGCTGGTTGTGAAATATGAAGCTTCTCAGCTGCAGCAGTAATATTACCAGAATTAGCTACTTCATTAAATACTCGATAAAGTTCAAAATCAATATTCATAAATTATCCTCCAAACACAAAATAATTGATATAACTAAGAATTATATTAGTCATTACAAATATATATTTTTATTATATCACATTATCTGTTATGATGTACATGTAAGAGATATAATGAAAGTAAGGGTGTTATTATGGTAATTAATATAGGTAATCTTATAAACTATGAAGCAGAATCAAAAAAGGTAAGACTTTTATCAATTAAAGATAATAAAATATTGATTTGCAATTATAATGGATTCTGGATGCTTCCCGGAGGTAAGATTGAACAATCTGAATCAAATGAGGAAGCTCTAAAAAGAGAAATTAAAGAAGAATTAGGTATTACAATTGAAAATATTAACGAATTTGTAACTGTTAATACATATGCCAAAGACTATCCAAGTAGACTAGATAATAAAAAAGAAGATAAAAAAATTAAAACAATTTACTACACAACCGATAAAGAAGTAAATCTAGCTATTAAAAGAAGAAAGCTTTCTGATAAAGAAAAAGAAGGTAGATTCTTAATTACGTATATGGATATAGACGAGTTAATAAATAAAATAAATACAAGCACTATGACAGATAAACAAAGACTTTTTGCGGATGAAGTACTGAAAGTAATAAACTATTACCTAAAAAAGGATAAACTAATCGACTTACATACACACACTAATAACTCTGATGGACAATATAGAGCAGATGAAGTAATTGAGCAAGCCGTTCAAAAAGGAATAAGCGCGATTGCAATAACTGATCATGACACAGTAAAAGGATTAAGGAATATTAACTACGACGATGAAAGAATAACCATTATTCCTGGAATCGAAATATCAGTTAAATTAGATAAAGGAAGAATGCATATCTTAGGTTTAGGAATAGATTATAATAATAAATACTTACTAGATTTTCTAAAAGAGATGAAAGAAATTAATAGATTCAATTTAAGAAACATTATAAATTATTTGCTTGGTCAAGGAATACATATAAATCCAGATGACATAGAAGCTATCATGCATTTAGAAAAAAATGTTGGAAGACCAGATGTAGCAAAACTATTAATTAAAGAAGGCTATGTATCAGGAGTACAAGAAGCCTTTGATAAATACTTAATTGAAGCATTTATAAAATCAAGACATTTAAATAAAGGTCACAATTATGGAGAGGTTTTAGAGGTTATCAACAAAGCTAATGGAATATCTGTACTAGCTCATCCTAATTCACTTGAACTTGACCACAAAGACTTTGAAACATTAATGGATGACATGGTAAAAAAAGGATTAAAAGGTCTTGAGGTGTTTCATCCACATATGAGCGAAGAAGAAAGAGAATATTATAAGTCAGTTGCAGATTACTATAATCTATTTATCTCCGGCGGAACAGATTACCATGGTGAAAAAGTAAAACCAGATATAGCACTTGGAACAGGCAGAGATAATATCTATATTACGAACTTACCTATTTTAAAAGAATTAAGAAAAAGAACTTACCAAAAATAAGTTCTTTTTTCTAAACAATTTAATATACTATTATAGAAATAATTAAATACACATTGACAAGATAACGTTATTAATGTAAAATTAAAAAGTGTAAAAACAAATGAATTATTTTTACTGGGTCTATAGCCAAGTGGTAAGGCATGGGACTGCAACTCCCTGATCGTTGGTTCAAATCCGACTAGGCCCTCCAAATAAAAATTCGCCCATTATATGGGCTTTTTTATTTTCAAAATTATATTGAAAATTAAACTATTTGTCCAATAATTTATTGTCGTTGGTAGAGTTACGGTGTAACTCCCCTATAAAAGTCTTTTATTTTAATATCTATTATTTTTATTTCTCCATAATGTATTGTATATTTGTTGTTTTCCATCTGTCCTCTTGTATAAATACTATATCCTAGTCCAATAAATTTTTTTTCAACATAATCAGCATTATCACTTTGAATAATATTAGATTTAGTTGTAATTGAAAATATAGGCTCAGAAAAATATTTAGTAACACAAATATAATCAATCACATAAAAGGAGACCCATGAAATGATAACACACAATATAACTTTCATCCATCTTGGAATTATAAATTTATTTTGAAATATTAATCTTGATTTTCTTAATGTTTCTACTACTATTTCGTTTTCGCACTGAATACTTTTTGAATCTATATCAGTATTCCTCTCACCTTTTAGTAATTCTAAAACTGATATAGAAAACAATTCTGCTATTGGAATTAATAACTCTATATCAGGGAAGCTTAATCCTCGTTCCCATTTACTAACTGCTTTGTCGGTCACAAAAAGTTTATCGGCAAATTCTTGTTGTGTCCATCCTTTTTCTTTTCTCAATTGAAAAATAAAACAACCAAACTTTTTATTATCCATAAACTCATTCCCTTCTTTGAATTTATTATACTATATAAATAATAAATAATTTCTCTACTTTCAGTTTATTTAATAAAAATATGAATTACAATGATATAGACAATAATGAGAAAAGAGAAAAGTTAAAATTAAATAATTTAAAAAGATTATCAAAAATGAATATTTATTTGTGACTTTTTTTAATATTAAATCGTTGTTATTACAGATTAATATTAATCGAGTATTGAGGTGTGAAATATGGAAGAAAGGTTTGATGAAATATACAACCTATACAATAAAGATGTTTATCGCTTTATATATAGTTATATGCTTAATCATTTTGATACAGAAGATGTATTACAAAAAACATTCTACAAATTATATAAAAATAAAAAGATTTTAAAACTTTCTGATATCGAAATAAAAAAGTGGCTATTTAGAGTTAGTTTGAACGAAGCAAAAGATTTCTTTAAATCTAGTTGGACTAGAAAAGCGCAAGAACTAGATGAAATAACATCAAATAAAATTTATAAAAATTATGAAAATAAACTTATAGAATCTCTAAAAGATATTCCCAAAACATATCGCATTCCATTATACCTATATTATTATGAAGGATACGACATTAAGGAAATTGCAAAAATACTAAAAAAATCCGAATCAGCAATAAAAATGCGCTTATCTAGAGGAAAAGAGAAATTAAAAATAGAATTAGAGGGATAGAATGAAAGATTTAAATAAACAATATAAAAATACATTTAATAAAATTGATTTAAACAATGAAAAAAGTATAAAATTTAAAGCTAATATAAAAGATCATTATAAAAAAGTACAAAAAAGGAACAAAATAGTCTTTAGTATATCTATATTCTTTATAATTATGGTTATAAGTATAAGTGTTCCATATGCAGACGAAATAAAAAAGACATTTAATGGCATGGCAGTAAAAATAGGAATAATAAAAAATGATGATGGTTCAAATAAAAATATTTTAAAAATAGAGGCAGATGGAATAAAAGAAATAAACTACGATGCAGATCTAGTAGAAGAAGTATGCAATGAATTATCAGAAGACAAATGTGAACATATATATACTTTAAAAGAACTTGAAGATAAATTAGAAATAAAGTTACTAAAAAGCGACTTATTTAAAAGAGATGTTTTCAGTGTTTGGAGTATTTCTCGAAATGAAGAGAACAAGATAATGAATCTACGTTTAAGTATGTCTAATGCATTTGATATTCATCCAAATTATAAAGGTTACTATAAAGTTGATCCAGTAGAAGAAGGAATGAGTCCTTGGATGAGTATTAACTATGACATCTTTATAAAAACAAAATATTATATGGGAGATAGTAAAGATTTTTGGAGACAAACTGGTTGGCTAGGAGATGACATAAAAGAATATTACATTAAAGATTTAGACACAACAGCAATAGGTTTATGTTTTGGAAGCAATAGATGGATATTCTTTGAATATGACAATGTCATATATCATTTTAGAATTCATGTGATTGGTAAAAAAAATCCGGATGAAGATATAAGAACTTTCTTAAATACACTTCATTATTAAAGTAAAGTATCAAACAAAAAAACTAGATTTTATAATCATTTTAATTTATCCTATTATTAAAGAGGTAGATAAATATGAAAATAGATAATTTTTATTTTGTTGTAGAAGATTTAGAAAAATCAATCACCTTTTATCAAGAATTATTTGAAGAAGAACCAACAACAATAACTGATGATAGATGGGCAGATTGGAGAAATAATAATAATAATAATAATAAAGTTTACTTTGGAATCATTAGCAAAGAAGTTATTGGAGAAAAACTGGTATCTGGAAATAATGGAGTACTAGGATTATATACAAGTAACTTAGATACCGCTTTTGAAAAATGCAAAAAGATAGGTGCAAAAATATTATATGAGCCTGAAAATGTTCCAAATAGCAAAGATAACTATAAATGTTTTGCTATTGAAGACTTAGATGGTAATAAAATAGAAATAGCATACTATGACAAATAAAACTCAAACGTTTTTGTTTGAGTTTTTTATTTAGAAGATAATTTTCTTGAGAAATAATACGTGCAGGGTCTTCCGAAAAGCGAGTCTTCACAACACATATAATGACTTATTCCTGCACTCTCATAAGCTTCTTGAATGAGTTCATTCGCCTTATCACTATCATAGGCAATTAACTCTTGAATGCGATGATATAATTCCGGAAAATCACTACTACATACTTCTTCTGAAGTATCTAGTTTTTCTTCAATTTGTTTAACTAAAGCTGCAACCTTTTCTTTCAATTGAAGTATTCTTTCATCATCACTTAAACTTTGATAACTTGAGACTTCTTGACTAAGTTCTTCTTCTGAATAACCAGCATCAAGTAATGCCTGTCTAATAGATGAAAACATATTCTTTTCATAAGCATTTAAAGCATCCAAATTTGCTTTCATTCTCTTATAATGAGCTAATCTAACAGTATTAATCCATTCATTATATTCTTGTTTTAATTCAGGTATTTCCATAACATAATCTCTCCTTAAATTAGTACTTATTATACTATATTATTGCTATAAATACAAAGCTAAAATATATTTTTCTATATATATAAAATATATGATAAAATATCTATAGATTGGAGTGTATTATGGAACTAATTGATATAGTAGATAAAAACGGGATTCCGACTGGAGAAATTATGGATAAAGATGAAGTCCATATTAAAAATCTTCTCCATAATGAAGTCGGAGTATTTATTATCAATAATAAAAAAGAAATATTATTAGAGAAAAGAAGTCCCAATAAAAAATATAGCCCTAATAAATGGGGATTATGTGCAGGCCACGTCGATGCTGGAGAAAGTTTAAAAGAAGCAGCTATTAGGGAAATTAAAGAAGAAGTCGGATTGTCTATTAACGAATCTGATTTAATTCCTTTTGGTCACTTTGAAACATTTATTGAAGACACCAATTCTCATCTTACCCATTTTTACTATCTTATCTGTAATAAAGAAGCATCTGAATTTACAATTCAAGAAGAAGAACTTTCAGAAGTGAAATGGTTTAATATAGAAGAATTAATAAAATTAATAAATAGTGGTGATGACTCAACAGTATTTAAAAAGAATCGTTTATACTTATTTGAAGAATTAAAAAAGATCACTTTATAAAAGTGATCTTTTTATGTTAATGTATTTCCTAGTAAAGGAACCTCATACTTATTATCTCTAAATTCAAAGAGTAATGAAATAGATGAAGCATTAACTAAATTTCTTTCCATAGTTATAAATATCTTTCCTTCAACATCACTATTGGCAACAACTTTAGCTTTTACACTATATTCCCTATTAAAAACTTTATATTTAACAGTACAATAATTTTCGAATATTTTATTATATGTATTAAATGTTTTAGTGAATTTAGCATCGTCATACATCGTACCTTTATAATCAATTACTAACATTGTCTCACTATTTGATCTTACTGGTCTAATAACATCAGATAATGGATTACAAGCAGTCACACTTCTACATACAACATAACGGTTATCATAGGAATCTAATATAGAATACCCCGTAATAGTTAAATTAAAAGGATTTTTTTGAACAACATTCGTATTAATTGTCTCATTAATATTTGTCTTTATTGTTGTTGGTTCGGAATCTACATCTGTAGAACTTACATCAAAATTTCTATATCTACTTAATACCTTACTACCAGAAGTATCTATTCCATATTGAACTCTTAAAGAAAAGTTTCTACTATTCGTACTCTGTGGTATCTCAAAAGAAAGTGTTACATCTTTACTAGTCTTAGGAAATAATAGATCCCCTTCGTTATAAGGAACACCTAAATCATAGAATTTTTGATTTCTTGTTAAAATAGGATAATAAACTAAACTCCCATTAGATAATGTTATATTATCTAAATTAAGTACCTTATTCTCAGTTGTATTATTAAACAAAGTCAAGTCAACTACTACATACTTATATGTATCACTTAAAACCACTCCATTAAAATCTTTGGTAGTAATATACGAATCTCTCACTGTATAAGCAATGCCGTTTATAATATTTGTCTCTTCTTTATTAGTCTTCTTTAAATATGTATTATAATAATATATTCCGTATCCAGCAAAAAAAAGTAAAAGTATACTAATAAAGACAGTTATACCAAATTTATTTTCTAAGATATAGTATTTTATCTCTCTTATAGTTCTTCTTATAAACCTAAGATATTTATAGTTATTTTGACCGATTAAAACCTCAAATTCTGCAGAGTCAACATCAGCAATCTCAAGTTCCTCAACGTCTTTACTAAAATTAAATTGTTTTAAATTAAAACCTATACCACGAACAAAACATATCGCCATCAAAACATAATTAGGAAGTAAACAAATTGTTGAAATATCTCGTCCTAAAATTAACTGATCTGCTTCAACTACATTCTCTTGTAAAATACCTAAAAGATTGAATTCATAGTAAAATAAAAATATTTCAACTATACCATAAAGAATTAAAAACAAATATAATTTTGTTGGCTTCTTCTTTTCTCGCAATAGCCAAAATACAACACCTGATAAAAATAAGAAAATAAAAAGTATATAATAAACACTTTTATTAATATATGCATCAGCTCCAGCATAAATAAAAGTACTACTAGCTTGTAAAGATTCAAATAGTTTATTAATATCTCTTGCAACCATTAAAAGATAAGATAAACAAGCAAGCATCATTAAATGAATTAATCTGAAATGCTTTATAATAAAAGCATAAGGTTTTTTTAAAATCAATTAAACGACACCTCCTCATTATTCTCTTAAATTATAACATAAAAAAAAGAAAAAATATATTACTACATTAATTCTTTTTATTTACGAGCATCTGTCCTTCAAGCAAATAAATTGTCTTATTATCATCTAATAATTTTTTAGTTGATACATTAAATGTCTTACTTACCATATCAATAGTATCACCATCTTTAGTTATATAATAACTATAGCTTTTATTAGGAACTAATAATACTTGTCCAGGATATATATAATCATTTAGATCAAGCCCATTTAAACTAGCTAATAAATTTGGATTAATATTATACTTTTTACTTATTTGGTAAAGATTATCTCCTTTATCAATTGTATAATAATCAAAGTAGGTTTCTTTATTTAAATCTCTAAAATACATACACTTCACTCCTACTATAGAGTATGTATAATTGACTTATTTGTTAATCAAAAATAAATATTTTATTATTAAAAGAGAAATTCCACTCAAAATAACTAAGTAATTTAGTTTTACCATTTAAAACATTATATCTATAAAGAGCATCTTTCTTTAAATAGAATGCATCACTTTCTGTAATATCAACGTAACTAATTTTTTCATCGCTATCAAATAGAATATTATTATTACTATTTTTATAATGGTAATAAACTTTATCATCTTTAATAGAATAATTTATCAAATTAGTTTTTTCAAAATAAATATTACTATAAACTAACTTGTTTAATCCAATTACATCCCATTTATCTTTATAATACATAGCTGCTTCATTATCACTAGTCTTTGTAATAATTTGCTTTTCAACATTCAATTTATATTGGATTTTATTTTTCTTATCAAATAAATATATTGCATCATCTATATCGCCCATAAAGTATGAACTAAACGATATCTTATCTTCAAATTCCCACTCTGTTACTTTTTTATCATCATGATTAAATATATAAAATTTATTAAACTCACGAGCTTGATCGTAATCAGCGAAAATTAAATATTTTCCCAAATGATAAGATAGGTTATTGTCATAAGATTCCTTTTTTAAGAAATTATATTTTTCTTCGCTAATTATATTAGTTATACCATAACCATTCCATATATAATAATCATAGTCTTCATTATAAACATTTATCTTATTTATTGTTTTTATTGGATCACTTGATTCTGCCTCACTTCCCTCCCTTAGTGAGTATCCATCAACATAGTCAGTTCCATTACTACATACATAAGGTGTTGTATAATCAAATACTTTAATGCTTACACATTTATAATCATCTTTATCTTGTTCAACTATTTGGTTAACAATCTTTCTTTTATTTGAATATTTATGATGAATAACAAAATCATAATTATAATTATCTTTACTTAATTTAAAATAGTATTTTTCTTCATCTTTAACATATTTCTCAAGTATATTCATTCCATTATTAATATACTCTATATCATAATCTTTGGTTCGTAATGAGAAATATAAAAATAAACCAATAAGAACTACAACAAATATACAAAAACCAATTAATCTCTTCATATTACCTCCTAAAGTAAGAAAAAATGAATCCTATGATTCATTTTCTGTTGTTTTATTAAAATTCTTTTTTGCATCAGCCATGAACATAGTGATAGAAGTTTCAATTTCAGGTAAGCTATTCTTATCCAAATTAGATACGTATATTTTTTCTTTAACTGTATCAATACATAGCATACCCCAAATAAATCCACAATCGACCTGCATATCATTATATAAATCGGGAGTAATAGAGGAAAACTTGTAACCCACTAAAAATCTATTCTGTGCAACTATCAATCTTTGATTAGTAATAGCTAAAACTCCTGTATTAAAAAACGATAAATGATTTTGATCCAATTGACCTGCTAAAATAAAATCTACATGTTCACCTGGATTTAAATGTTTGTCAACAATGGCACAGTGTTTCTTAAGTCTAAACCACGTTACACATTTAGGAAACTTCTGTTTAAATGCTTTTAATTTTTCATAGCAACTCTCATACATAATTTTACTCCTTAACAATCTTATATTGTTTTAACATATCAAGTACGTTATCCTCAGTAACATAACCTTTAATACAATCAACAAACTTTCCTTCCTTTGTAATAATTGTCATAGGTTTTGGAAATGATTTACTCATACTAGTTGAATATCCAGTTGTGTTACACTTAGCAGGTATTTCAAAATCAAGTTCCATAATCTTCTCATACTCATCTTCATCATACTCATCACGATTAAAATAATAAATATTTAAATTCTTTTCTTTTGCAATCTTATTAACTATTAATAAGTATAAATCACAATAAGTACAATCTTTTTTTCCAAATACTGCAACAGTATAGTCTTTACTGTTTACTTTCTTAATATATTGGTCAGCCGTTGATAATACCTGATAAGCTCTTTCGCTTTCTGGAATTATATTATACAAGTGTTTTTCAATTAATTCTATAATTTTATTATCATCAGTTACATCAACTACTTCAACAACTTCTCCATTCATAAATAATATAAATACATTATCAGTAGGCGTAGACAAATCATATTCAGATAATAATTCATTAATCTCAGCTAAATTCATTTCTGAAGAATATGCTAACATACGATAATCTTTATAATAAGCTTTCATCTTTTTCTTAATTGCAGGTGTAACCTTTTTTGTATACAATAAAGAGGCCCCTGAAGTATTAATTTCATCTAAAATATTATTCTTATCTACTTCTATTATAGTAAATGCCTTTCTAGAAATTAAAAGGATTATTAAAAGTACTACTATAATAGCGAATGTAACAATTAAAAATATGTTCTTTTTCACGATGTTCCTCCTCTAATTATTTTATAATAATTAAAATAAAATATCAATTAACTATTTATATAATTAATACAATTAGTTGCTGCAATAGCACCATCACTTGCTGCAGTAATAAGCTGACGCACATTTTTTGTTCTAACATCTCCTGCTACAAATATATTTGGTAAATTAGTGGTTGTATCATCACTATCAACAAAACCATTGTCATCTTTCTTTAATAAATCTCCTATATATTCAGTATCAGGAATTAATCCAATAGCTATAAATAAACCAGAGATATTTAATTCTTCACCATTATCTAAAGTAATTGATGAAAGAGTATCTTCACCATTTATAGATGCTATCGTTCTATTTAAAACTAATTCAATATTATCTTTACTTTTTATTTTATTCAAAGTTCCATCATTACCTCTAAATTCATTTCTTCTGTGAATTAGATAAACCTTAGTGGCAATATTAGATAGATATAAAGCATCATCTAAAGCTGTATTTCCACCACCTAAAACAGCGACTTCTTTATTTCTAAAGAATGCTCCATCACAAGTGGCACAGTAAGATACTCCTTTTCCTATATACGGCTTTTCAAATCCTAAAGTCCTTCTTTCTAGTCCACTTGCAATTATTGCAGTTTTAAATATAAACTCATTATTTTTTGTAATTACTTTATCTGTTTCTAATTTTGTAACCTCATCGTCTATTATTTTAACTCCTAAATCTATAACTTGCGATTTTATATTTGAAATAAGATCATAACCATTTATAGATTTATAACCCGGATAATTTTCAACATCAAGAGAATTAACTATTTGCCCACCAACCTGACTTCTTTCAATAATTAAAGTACTTAAGCCTGCTCTTGCAGTATAAATAGCAGCAGTAAGTCCAGCTATACCGCCACCAATAATTACACAATCATAGGAATTCATAATATCACCTATTTTCATTATATCATTATTCTGTGAAAATATGGCGAAAACTATTTAAAATTGCTCTTTTATAGTTGCTTTGAGGAAAAATTCAATCCAATCTCATCATCTGGTATTTTATTTTGAACAGCTAAATTTTTTATTTTAATAACTTGTTCAACAGCAATATTTCTTAAAGCATCTTTGCTTACAAGGACATCAAAAGAGAATACTGAATTATCTGGATAATCATATAATAAATCTAAATAAGGAACCATACCTCTAAACATGCCCGATAATTTTCTCATATGAAATTCATTTGAAACGAGTAAGATCCTTTTATCTAGTAAATTTTCATTTCTTAAAATATCTATACAATTTAAAACATTTTCTTCTGAGTTTTTTGATTTATCTTCAACAATTATATTATCCGTTATACCATTGTTTTTAAAAAATGAAAGCATGTAATCCGATTCATTAAAATCTCCCTTTTCACCAACACCACCAGAAATAATTATCTTATGAACTTTTTTATTCATTAATATTGAAAATGCATGATTTAATCTCTCGTCTAAAAGTGCTTTAATATGGCATCCAAAAACAATTAATACATCCACTTCTTCATATGGAGTTTTTGAGACATTAAATAAAACATCTCTTATTATTTCATCAGTAATATTATTTTCATCTATTTCACTTAATTTCATATTTATCATCCTTTAATTTTTCAAATATAGGAATATTACCTTTATAACTCATTGGAGATACTGGACTCGGATGATATATAGGTAAAATATGGAGTCCATTAATACAAAAAAGTTTGCCTACAACTTCTTTAAAGTTCTTATAAGAGTTTCCAATTAAAGATCTAGTTGCGGCATCTCCTAAAGTTATAACAACTTTTGGTTTTAAACATTCAAGCTGAGAGATTAAAATACCTTTGCAATTTTCCAAACATACTGAAATATTACTTCTTTTAACTGGAAAACACTTTATTGCTTCTATGAAAGTTGTATCTAAAATGTCACGCCCTATTTCATCAAATAGTTTTTGAAGAATAACTCCACTAGGTAACATCTTTCCATTAACATCTCTCCACACCATGCTGCTTTTTCTCCATCCATTATTAGCCGGTGCTTCTCCAATTAAAACGATATCATTATCAATTCCCAAATGAACTGTCTTTGCCTTAGGAAATTTTTCTACTAGATTCTTACACTTGGTGCATTTCCAAATACATTCATCTATGGTCTCTAATTTCATAAACTATCTTTTTCTCCTTGGTACTATGCAAAAAGCATGTCCTTCAGGATCTAATAAAACACGCCAATCACCCGATTGATAACTAGCATATTCTGCACCTAAAGATAACGCCCTTTTTACATCACCCTCTACATCATCAGAATAAAAATCCATATGAAGCATTATCTGCTGACAATCCTTTTTATTTGGCCATGTAGGTCTAACATAATCACTAGTTTCTTGAAATACAATACGTGTAGTGCTATCTTTACTTTTTAAAGTAATCCACACTCCATCTTCACCATGATCATATACTCTTGGCTCCCAATTTAATAGTTTTTGATAAAATTCCATTAGCTTATTGGCATTAAAACAATCTATAACAATAGAACTAAGTTGCATAATAACACATCCTCAAAATTATTATAACATAGAGTTCAATTATATTTTAAAAATGTTATAATTAGATTAGGTGATAAATATGAGTACTTATAAATTACATCCTCTAGAAGAATATCTAAAATCAACTAAAATAATTACCATTAATGATAATTTTAAAATACGTATGAATGAAGAACAGCTTAATAATTATAATAATCATTTATATGATATGAGAATAAACGCCATGAAAGAAAGAATAGATAAAATTGTTTCTCTAAATATAAAATATCCATATAATGCTAAACCTATATTCTATTTATACGTTGCTCCCAAAGAAAACTTTAGAGAAATAATGGATTATCCGTCATACATAAAGTCCGAATGGGGAGGAAAACCAGTAAAGTCATATGATTTAGATGGATTTAAAACAGCTTATTCACAAAGCGATAATATTCTACTTTGGAATCATGAAATAAGTGATACAGAAGATGCAAACTCGTTACATGAGCTTGCTCATCTAGTACATGGAATGTTTTATAGAAACTCTTCCCTTTTATGTGAGGGATTCGCTGATGCTTTTACTTTTTACATACTTGAATATGAAAATAAAGTAGATGGGTATAAAGAACTTTTATGCTCATTAAAAGAGTCGGACATCTTAACAGCTAACGAACTTATAATGGCAGAAGAAAATGGTTCATTTAATTCCACTCCAATGATGCCTAATAAAATATGCTCATTTTCTAAATATTATATATCTTCATACCTTTTTGTAAGAGGTCTTATTGAAACAATTGAAAAGAATAAAAACATTAATAAAATTGAAGCTATGCAAGAATTTTTAAGTATACAATATAAAAATGATTTCATTAAACAATTTAGTATATTCAAAATAGCAGATGAACTAAATCTTGATAAAGAAACATTACTCAATAAAAAAGACATTCAATTAAATATCCTAGAAAAAATTAAAAGAACTAACAAGTAGTTCTTTTTTTCATATCATCAATTTCATTAATTAGTTCATCATATTTTACTTTTTCTTTTAATAACCGTATCTCTTCTAAAAGAGAATCTAAATAAAAATCTTGTGTGGGTTTTAAATTACTTTCGATACTAGAAAGAATCAATGGAAGGAGATATTTATCATTATCCAAATTCTCATCTCCCCTGCAATCTCGACTAATAAAATCTATGGTTGAATCTTTATCATTGACCTTTCTTACTTTGGGTCTTTCATAAAGATAATAGAATTCTTTTTCAAATATTAATCCTAAAGATACATCATATACCCATTCTGAACCGTCACTTAATTTTCTAATAACAAAACAATGGTCGCCATACAACTCATCATAAGTTCCATTTCTATATTCATCAATTACTTTAGGATCAAATCTTATACTATCAACAATTGCATCAATACATTCAAAATCATCATCCAAAAATCCAGAAGCAATTAAAGGTGCACGATAATAGCAAAGGCCATTAGTATAGTTTTCTAAAAGCATTAGCATTGAAAGTGGTATAGGTCCAAAATAAACACTCCTAAGTCTTTCTATAAAGTCATGTCCATATGCAAATATCTTATTATGTTTTATTCCATAACTAAACATTATTTCTCTTTTTAATTTAAACAAGCTCCATCTCATTTTTTCATAAACACTTGCCATAATATCACCCACGAATACCTGCTATACTAACACAAAATAAAAAGAAACACAAATTAGAATATACTCAATTTAACAATGGATGTTATAATACTATTATGGAGGAGTTAGTATGATAAAAGAGTTTAAAGAATTCATCTCGCGAGGTAATGTAGTTGATTTAGCTGTAGGTGTTATCATTGGTGGTGCTTTTTCAACAATTGTTTCATCACTTGTAAATGATATTCTTATGCCAATTATCGGAATGATTTTAGGTGGTATTGATTTTACAAATTTATCTATCACAATTGGAGATGCTAAAATAATGTATGGTTCATTCATACAACATGTAATAGATTTTCTTATTGTAGCATTCTGTGTATTTATATTTGTAAAATTTATTAACGAATTATCTCGTTTAGGTCATAAAAAGAACAAAGCTGAAACAAAAGAAAAAGCAGAAGTAGTAGAAACTGAACTTGATGTTTTAAAACAAATAAGAGATGAATTAAAAGTAAAAACACCAAATAAGAAAAGCAAAAAGAACTGATTAATCAGTTCTTTTATCTTAATAATCTTTTCTTTTCTATCATTGCATCTCTAACTACTGGTTCAACATATTTATCAATACTCTTATCTAAGAAGAATGCTTCCTTAACTCCTGTAGATGAAATAAATTGATAATCTTTATCAGCAACAAAAAATACTGAATTCATTGCATCATCAGAAAAATCTTTATTAAATTGTCTTAATTGTACTTCATAATCATAATCACTCAATCCTCTAAGTCCACGTACAATTGCACTACATTGATGTAATATTGCTAAGTCTACTGCAGCGCCACTTCCCATAATTACTTTAACCTTATCAATATGTTCATACAACTTCTGAATCAACTCTAATCTTTCCTCAAATGAGAAAAATGGTTCTTTCTTACTTCTATTTCTCATTACAGCAATTATAACTTCATCAAATAATTCACTTGCTTGTGACACAATATTCATGTGCCCTTTTGTCATGGGATCAAAACTCCCAGGATATAAAACTCTTCTCATAATTTTCTCATAACTCCTTTTATTGTTTCTATTTCATTGTCTTTTAAAACTAAATCAAAATCTTTCTCATTATAATCTACGCTTGCAGACTCCCTTAAAAGAAAATCTTCTTCACTTATCCCATCCCTAGCAATCGCACGCTTTAGTCTAACTTCATAAGGTATATCAAATAATACTTTTAAATCACACATACTAGCATATTTAGTCTGTGGTAACAAAATCCAATCAAGTATTATTAATTTATCTCTATTCTCATTAATAAATGCATCTACCATATCTTGCATATAACCCCAAGTAATCAAAGTAAGCTTATCCATCTCATGACGTGATGAAAAAACAATATCACCAAGACGCTTTCTACTAACTTTACCTCCATCTAATATAGATTCACCAAAACATTTTACAAGTTCACGCTGAACTTCTTCTATTTCTAAAGCTTTGTGTCCTATTTTATCAATTTCCAAATAAGCAGCCTTATCTTTATATATTTGAATCAAGTAATCTGAAAGTGTACTTTTACCAGAACAAGATTTTCCACATATTCCAATAATCATCTTTTTTCCTCCTCACTTAATAAAAAGTATATTAGAGTTTTGATTATAAATAAAATACATATATGTTATGCACATTAATAACTAGTAGTTATATTAGAGCAATAAAAAAAGACTTATTCAGCCTTATTTATATAATCAACAAATTCCTTTACTTGCTTTTCAATATCACCATCAGTGTTAATTACAAAATCTATCATATCATCAGGTACCAATGGAATATGCTCTTTCATCCATAAATAATTGGAGTAAGGCGCTAAAGAAAAATTAACCCCATCTAAAGTTCTTGCATCCATTCTCATCTTTATTATTTCTTCATCACACTTTAGTCTTACAACATAATAACGAAATCCAATTCTTTTTATATACTCAAGTTTCTCTTTATAATTATGAGAAAAACTTCCATCCCATACACAATTATTATGGTTTTCATATAATTTTTTCAATCGCATAGCTTGAAGTCTATTTTTTAAATCCGTTTTATCATGCAAATCATCAATAAACCTTCTTACTTGATCATTATTTAAAATCACTACATCTAAATACTCAGCTAACTTTCTAGAAACTGTACTTTTCCCCATTCCTGAATAAGCATCAAATAGAATAATATAAGGTTCTTTTGCATTACCTGAAGGAACAGGAAACTTAGTTAAAAAATCTTGTACTAATTCTTCTGTCATTTTATTTCTTCTTTCTTAAATAATATACTAATTGTTCATTTCCTAGTTCAGTATCTGCTTCATCCAAAATAGCACTCTTATCAATTACGCTTAGTCCAGCTGCATCAAATACACCTTCAATTTCTTCTTTAGTATAGAAATTAACAAATTCTTTAATTGAAGTATCTAATGGTTCTTCTACATACATTTCCCCATTACCTTCTAATAAAATAATAAAGATAACTCCATCATCTTTTAAAAGCTTACTAACACTCTTAAATAGATCTACCATATACTTTTTTTCAATATGAATAGTAGAATTAATAAACATTATTCCATCATACATTTTGTCAATTGTTAAATTAAGCATGTCCATAACTTGAAAATTAACATTAGGCACTTTCATGCGTGCAATGTCAATCATCTTAGACGAAATATCTATTCCATCTACATTTAAACCCTTATCGCTTATATATTTAGTAAAGCTTCCCATTGCACATCCAATATCTAAAACATCTTCACCATGTAGATATGATGCAAATTTATCCATTTCATTATTATAAGGCATATCACTCCATAATACCTCATCATATAAATTAGCAATTCTATCATAAACACTTTCTATCTCTTTACTTACACTCATAAATATTCTCCCTCATTGCTTTATTATAACACATGCATCATCATACTAAAAAAAGCATCTATTATTTCTTATCCTATTTTTCTTCTAGTCATTTTTGTTTTATATAATTTATTATTACTATCATCTAAGAACAAATAATTACTTCCCTTCGCAAGAATATTTCTTTTAATCATTACAATACTTGCTATAAGGAAAATAACAAATATTCCTACAAAGATTATCCAAGTGTTTATTACATGTGAACTTGTAAATTCAAAGAAATTATCCGTAGGAGGCACAACACCATACTGTGTTAAATTACTAATTGATGCAAATGCCTCATATCCCCATCTACCTATAACAAAATAAGATATTATCTTTGTAAGATCAATAAATGGTACAAACATACCTGAAAATAACATCTGTATCATCATATACAAAGGAGACAAAATTAGCGTAGTCTTAGTTTCTTTTACAATAGATGAAATAAATATTCCAATCGTACATGTTGAAAAAGACACTAAAAAGAAATTAATAATTAAATCTAATAAAGTATTAGTAATTAAAATATCATCCGGTCTTGGATCCAAATGGAAATAAACTATCGATACACAAGTTATAGCTTGATAGAAAGACAACACAGAAAAGACAATTATTTTAGAAAACATATAAGATGTAAAATTTAAACCACTCATATATTCTTTTTTTAACATATCTCTTTCTTTAACTATTTCTTGAATTGTATTAAATAGACCTAGCCATATTGCAGCCATTGTAAATGCAACACATACCATAGATGCTGTAACGGGATTTAATAAACAATTTCCTTCTATTGCTACACAAATTAAAATCCCCATCAAGACCGATTGTCCTAAAAGTAAAGCCAGCATAAACTTATTATTTTTTAGTGATGAAATATATCTTTTTACCAATGTACTAGTTTGTTTCATAAAACTCACTTTTCTTGTTCTTTCAACTTCTCTTCTAGAATTATCTGATACATCAAATTGGTTAGCATAATTACTTCGATACTTTTTATACCATGTATTAGTATCATTCTTCAAGATATCATAAATATCAACAAATTCATTAACATTAAAATATTCAAATATATCTTTATAAGGTCCATAATAACAAATCTTCCCATCTCTCCCCATAAACAAAACTTTATCACATAAATCCAAATTAGATACAGTATGAGCAGTTATAATAATGGTTTTGCCTGTATCAGCTATTTCTCTAAGTTTCCTCATAATTTTCTTTTCAATGTTAGCATCTAATCCCGAAGTTGGTTCATCTAATAAAAATAAATTAGGATCACTTAGCATTTCTGTAGCGATAGAGGATCTTTTCTTTTCACCACCAGAGAGATTTTTAATTAATGAATTTCTTATATGTGAAAGTTCTAATATTTTTAATACATGATTCACGGTTGTTTTTATTTCTTTTTTAGAAATATCTTTAACTCTTAACGCCAAAGAATATTCTAAAGATTTTTGCAAAGTTAAAGTTTGATCTAATATTTCTTCTTGAGGAACATAAGCTATTTTCCCTTTAAAGTAATCTTCTTTTTCAAATAAATCTAATCCCTCAATATAAACATGTCCTTTACTTGGTCTGTTATAGCCACTTAATATATTCATTAAGGTAGTCTTCCCAGCACCTGAACATCCTACAATCGCGATAAACTCTCCTCTTTTAACTGATAAAGATAAATCAGCTAATATCTTCTTCGTTTTATTTTTAATAACAACACTTTGGCTAATTTCATCTATTTTTACACCATAACCATTCTCATTCATCCTGTTTTCTCTCCTTTAGCATCATATAAATTATATCAAATTATGCCAATATACAACATAGCTCAAAAGAAAAATCAACCATTTCTGATTGATTAATACGATTTATTTGCTTACTTATTTTGTGTCACAAGATAATTTCTATATATTTCTATTAAATCTGGATCATGCTGATTATTAGGTAGTTTATCCAAATCAAAGAATTTCATTTCTTTAGATTCTAAATCCCATTTTAGTTCACCAGTGTATTTTTTTACACAATAAAGTGCCGTATTATTTATTACTACATCCCCATTTGGATACTCATTTCTTCTACTCGGACCTGAGACTATGTCTATTAATTCTAAGTCGTCTTCTAATATATCTAAATTAGTTTCTTCTTTGACCTCTCTAATAATTGTATCTTGAAATCTTTCTCCTAATTCTTGACATCCTCCAGGAAGTCCCCATTTATCCCTATCAGCTCTACTTTGAAGTAAAATTTGCCCTTGTTCATTTACAATAACAATCGCTGCTCCATCTTGTAAAAGTACAAATTTATGCTTTAATTCTCCCATACAAAGTCTTGTAAAAACTGGATATCCAATTATATTACTCAATTCAATTATTTCATCTGAATTAAGTTTATTAATAATATCTGATAATTCGTCATAGGATAAATTCCTTTGCTCCTGTGTAGTTAAATTCTTAATCTTATCAAGAATACTTTTGCTTTCCATATAAAATACCTCCTTACAATAGTAACCAAATGCAAGTTTAGTCCACGTACTCATGTTAACAAAAAAGAATACTTTTATCAAGTATTCTTCTATAAGTACTCATTTAATAGAGATTAAATTCATTAATGGTGGAGACGAGCGGAGTTGAACCGCTGTCCAAATTACTCTTTTAAATAGCGTCTACAAGTTTAGTTAGAAATTCAAGTTTCATAAATGATATAAGCTTCTAACAAACAAATCATTTACTATCTTATAATAATTCTTCTATGTCATATAAGAACTAACACAGATATATTCCATATATATGAACCGAATAATTTAACTATGGAAGAATTAAACTATCAGCTCTCCTTGCTAATTATTAAGCAAATACTGGAGAAAAATTAAATTTATTGTCAGTTAATTTTAAATTTTTGCCACTTAGGATTGGCTACCACCTGCAACTAAGTCAAGACTATAACCTGTCGAAACCAATTACGTCCCCATTTACAAGGATAATAATACCATATTATACATAAATACGCAAGAAATGATAAGTTATCTTTTACTTTCTCATGATATTAATGTAAAATAAAAAATTAAAAGGAAGTGTTTTTATGTCGACTAAAAAAATACCAAGTGAAGATGAAATTATTAATGACTTAACAAATTACATAAATAGTAAAAAGAGAAACAGATATTCAGCATTATCACCTTTAAAAAGAGAAGCAAGAACTAAGGGTGTTTGTGACTTTGTATTTTCATACCCAGATGTTTTTAAATTAGATACTGAAATAAAATTTGTTCCAATGGATGTTCTATCTAAAGAAATGCTAATAAAATTAATATTAGCAGATCCGGAAAATATTTCATTACTAGATGATGATTTAATTACTACTGAAGTTATGGTCGCATTTGAGTTTGCCAAAAGAAGAATAGAGCACATGTCAGCAAGAGAATGGCACGATTATGGTCTAAAATTAAATTATCCTAACAAGATAAATGAAGTAAGAGACGATATATCTAACTTATGTGATGAATTAGATATAAAGTTTAACGATAGAATATCACTAAAATATTATAAAGAATATGTTAATAAAGTATGCGAATGTATTTTAGCATTTTTTCAAGATAAAGATGATATTGTCTTAAATACAGTAGATAAAGTTGTATGTAAATACCATAATGTCGATATAAATACTGATAAGCCTACACTTATTTTAATAGCTGGTAATCCTGATTCTGGCAAAACAACTTTTGGGCGAATGCTTCAATGTCATATTAATAATTCAATTTGTTTAGATTCTGATGAACTTGCTAAAAGAGGTATGGAACTTGCAGGTCTTGATAGACTAGTGCCACAAGATACTAAGGTTGTCATATTTTCAGATCCTAATGCTGACCATTATTTTAGTGAAAAAAGCATGGAAAAATACAATGTAGTAAATATTGTTGTAGTCCCATGTTCTCTTGAAAAAATGTATAGACACTCAAAACATAAACAAGTATTTCCTTATGAAGAGTTCGCTGCAATTGAAGAAAGAAAAATCGCCTATGAAGGACATTATCGTGACATAACTGTAATAAACGATTATGATGAACGTTTATGGTCATACGTAGATAATGCGCTAGAAAATATGTCAATACTCTTAGACTTCGAATTAAAAAGCGATGAAGAACAAAAGAAATTAAAAGTAAGCCAATAAAAAAGAATAGTATAATCTATTCTTCTTCATCTCCCATATCTATTATAAGTTCGCCATCTTTAGTAAATAAATATTTTTCTCTAGCGTATTTTGCAACATACTCAGGATCTTGTAACTTTACAACCTGACCTTCAAGGGACTCTTCATTTTCAAGTAACTCATTATACTTAGATTCAAGTTCTTCCTTTGTCCTTTTATTATTTGCAATTTGCTTCCAGGTGCTAAAACATGACAAAGATAGAACTGCTCCAATACTAATTAAAATACCCAAGTATATAAGCAATCTCAGCCTATATTTTTTCATAGTCTAGCATCTCCTTTATAATAGTATACTAAACTTTATTTATCTTTACACTTAATTCTTTTATTTAACCTTTTGTTTACGCGTATTTTTACAATATATGCAATGTAAACTGAATATAAAATATCTAAAATAACATACTCATTAAAAATAAAATAATTATAAAGATAACAAGCATACGAAAAAATTAAAGAGAATATAATTATCAATATTAATTTAACAATTAGCCCCCTATTTTTATTTATCATAAAAAATAAAGAAAGCAAAAATGCCACAATAAATATAAGAATTAAATATACTAATTGGTTCATTTAAATAATTTGGTAATCAATGACTCACTAGTTTTTACATTTGAATAAATTATTGAATCAATAGATCCCTTTATAGAAACATTTCCATCTATTGTATCTAATTTAATCATTTCAAGTTCACTTCCTTTAATAATAATATCACCCATATTCGACTCTAAAGAAAATTGTTTATCATCAAAATTAATAATTCTTTTTATACCACTTATTATAATACTTTTACGATCAACCATTTTTACTATATGATTCATACTTTGTGTTTCCATAATATCCTCCTACTGAATACTATTAAAAATACAAAAAAAAATTCACGAAAATCGTGAATTATTCAGAAACATCAGCGTTTTTTAGTTCTTTTTCATATTCAGCTAAAATTGCATCAGTAAATATTTGACGTGCTTCTGGGTTAATTGGATGAGCTATATCTCTATATTCTCCAGGAGCAGTTTGTTTACTTGGCATTGCTAAGAATAAACCATTGTCTCCCTCAAGTATTCTTATATCATGTACAACAAATTGATTATCTATTGTCACAGATGCGAATCCTCTCATTTTGGAATTTTCCTTTTCAACTACACGTACACGTACATTTGTAATCTCCATCCTGTGTCACCTCTCTACTATATATCTATTTTAATACATTTAAAATATAAATGCAATAAAATTTATTTTATTACCTAGGGTATCCGACATACATCATACCAGTACCAACAATGCCGCCTATCCCATTTTTGCCATATTTTGTCTTAGAAAGTAGCTCCTTTATATCAATTTTCTTATCTCTTTCCGTTAGTGATATATTAACAGCTATAACTGCAGGATCTAAAGCATGAATATTTACTCTTTTAGGACTAGAAGCAAAATTTGCCCCACTCCTAATTAGATCTTCATAGTCACTTTGACAAGCTCCAGCTATTATTACTAACTTCTCATGAGATTTCTCATATTCACGTGCATGTAAAATTGTATCTCTAAAGTATTTAGAATTTTTATAATTATTTATATTGGTTTCATCACCCTTTTTTGAATCATACGCATCATGTCCTGTAATAACCAAGATATCTGGTCTAGTTTCTTTAAGTAAATCTTTTATTCTTTCGGGCATTAAAGATTCAGGTAATTGCTTACCAATAGCTAAACAATCGCATTCCTTATAAAAATCTAATGACTTATTTAAATAATCCACATCACCATCTGCTGTCCTTTTTTATGTAACAAAAAATACATAAAAAATAAAGATTTATTTATGCATTTATGCTATAATAAACAAAAGAAGGTGTTAGTGTGAATAAATTTAAGGAGTTAATGGATGAAAATAAGCCTGTAGCGATACTTTCAATTCTAACAATCATCCTATTTATTATCGGATTAATCAGCATAGGTTCTAGAAAGATTATAAACAGCACTGGAGAAAAAAAAGTACTTGAAGAACATTCATATACAATGTATTTAAAAGAGGAAGCAATAATAAAACTTGTCTTACGTGAAAGCTATTATAAATGTGGAAATAATGTCTGTAGTGATTATACAGATAAGATATCTAGCTTCGATTTAGTTAATGAACAAGCAAAGAATCTCTATGGAAACATAAATGTAAAAAATAAAGACTTTGATGAAGCAATAAGTATGATTCTTAATGAAGCAAAAAATAAAGCTCATAATATAGAAACACTTCAATTAATTAGTAACTGGAAAGCAAGATACAACGAAGAAGAATTTAAAGAATTATTAAAAAATGAAATGGGAGAATCTCCTACTTATCCAATCGTATTTGTATATCAAGAAACAGTTGATGAACAAAGTATTATAGCAAACGCTACTAAAAAAACATTTACAATTACATTTGATAGTAATTTAGGTACACCTGTTGATTCTCAAGTTATTACAGAAAATGAATTAGCAGTCGAGCCAACTCCACCTACAAGAGAAGGTTATGACTTTGTAAGATGGCAATTTAATAGTAGACCATTTAGTTTTGATACACCAATCAATAAAGACTATACCCTAAGAGCATCATGGAAGAAAAAACCTACTGTATCAACTATTCCATCTTCAAAAAAGACAACAAGAACAACAACAACTAAAAAAGTAGAGGACACCAATCCAAATCCTGGAACTGAAAATCCTCCACAAGATAATAAACCTTCAGAAGGAGATAATAACAACACTCCTCCAGCAACTGAGGAAGACCCAAAAGAACCAACAACACCAGATACTGGAGCTACTGAAGGAAATGAAAATCAAACTAACTAAAAGGCTTATAATTAAGCCTTTTTTATATGATAATATATTTTAATTGAAGAATTAACTTCTATTCTTTTTACAATAAAGTGTATATCCATGTTTTTTAAATAATGTTTTATTTCCCTTTCATAATCAAATGTTTTATACCAATCAAGTTTTCTATTTATATCATGAATATGAGAATCAATTTTTTGCAGTTCTTTGTCAATAGAAGTATTCAAAAAATACTTTTTCTTATATAATTCTACATATTTAATATTTAAAGCATTAGTTTGAAAAGATAATTTATCAATTTTGCCCTGCATATATTGGTTTACTCTGTTTGTTACATTTTCGCATATTTTCATTCTATCAAGATCTTCTAACATACAAGATAAAATACTTTTAGTCATTTTATCTATACGAGATAAAAAAATACTCTTTTTACATATTCGACATTTAAAAAAATACTCATATTTATTATTTTTATATCTCTGATAATAAGACATTTTAAGATTACATTTAGAACAAAATACAATATCTTTATAAAAAGAATTCTCTTTTGTTATTTTATGATGCCCATACTTTTTTGTCATTGAATTAGCACGAGAGAATATATCTTCACTTATTATTGGTGGAAAGACGTTCTTAATTATTTCATAATCATTTTTACTTATATATTTTCGTTTCTTTTCTTTATAATTGTCCTTAACTGTTTTTCTCACAACTAAATCGCCTTTATAGACTACATTTTCAAGCATTCTACGCACATTTAGTGAATTCCACGACTTAATGATTATATAATCACTAAATCTGTTCTCATTCTTCAAAAATGATGAATTTAAATAATCTGCAATTTCTTCATAACTATATCCTTCTATTCTTCTTTTAAATGCTAGTTTTACAATTAAAGCTTCACTTTCGTTTATTTCCAAAGTACGTCTATTATTAATATAAGTTATCTTATAGCCGAAAGGTGCTTTTACTCCAATGAATTCCTTGTTCATAGTTTTTAAATACGCCGTTTTTTTTCTTTTTATAGAAGTATCTTTAACATAGTGTTCATTCATGAGTGATTTTATATTTATAAGAACTTCTTCATTATAATTATCTAGTGATATTAAAATAACATTATATTCTTTAAAAAAGCAATTAATATAATAACTTGTATCAACTGCATTTCTTCCTAATCTTGAAATATCTTTAATAATAATCATTTTTATTTTCTTAGCTTTAACATCTTGTATTAGTTCATTAAATCCCCCTCGATCATAAGTAATACCACTTACCCCATTATCAACATATATTTTATCTAAAGAATAGTTATTATCTCTACAATATTCTTTAATTAACTCAATTTGATTAAGTATACTATTATCTAAATCATCTTTTACCGATACTCTAACATATCCAGCTATCATAAACTTCTAAACCTATAGTATATCTCTATATCCTTATTTTCTTTAATATTTATACTATCTATTAAAGACATATAAAAGTACTTTTCATTTAAACTTAAAAAATCACGATAAATTAGTAAAAGATTTCTTTTTAATAAATTAAAATTATTAAGTATCCTAGCATACCTTTCATTTTTTAAATTAAGTTCTCTTTCTATACTTTCTTTTATCATAAGATAATCATTTTCGCTTAAGACTTTATTTACTTTATCTTTATATAGAGAAACTAACACTTTATTTTCATCTTGTATACTCTTTTTTATAGAAACTAAAGAATTATTTAGATATTTATCATTTTTTATATTATCAACTACACGTAACAAGATAGACTTAATATCAAGTTTTTCCAATAATTCATTTATGGATTTCTTAATATATTCATTTAATTTATCTTCCCTGAAGTAATGCATTGAACACAACTTAGACCCATACTTTGCATAAGTACTGCAACAATATATTACACCTGACGGAGTTCTCCTAACAATCATGTTCTTTTTACAATCAAAACACTTTACTAATCCCTTTAGTAAATAATCATATCTTTTAAATCTATAAGATATCTTTTTTTGATTCACTCTTTCAAACACACTCTCATCTATTATTGCATCATGATTATTAGAAACTTTAATCCAATCATCAGATTTTAAAATTCTTTTCTTTTTTGTCTTTAAATTAACTCTTTCATACTTTCTTTGAATTAATTTTCCTAAATAAACAGGATTTTTTAAAATATAATTAATAGTAGATGAGGTCCATATAGTATCAGTTAAGGAGCCACGGTTATTATAAACATTAGGAGTGTAAACTCCCTCACGATTAAGCGTGCGTGCAATCGCATTAGCACTAATTCCAGCATCACGCATCATAAATATCTTTTTAACAATTAATGAAGCAGTCGTATCAATTTCTAATATTCTAGAGTCTTTATCACTTCTCTTATAACCAAACGGTACAGTACTACCCATAAAATACCCTTTGCGCATTAGTTCATGTCTAGATGATTTGATTTTTGTAGAAATATCTTTTAAATACATATCATTTAAAACAGTTTTAAAAGGTATTATATCATCACTTACCGATGGTTTATATGAATCATACTGATCAAGTATCGCGATATATCTTACATTATTTTCAGGAAACACTTTATATATATAATTACTTGTACCAACAAAGTCTCTACCTAACCTAGAAATATCCTTTGTTATTACTAAATTAACTAACCCATTCTTTATATCATTAAGCATTCGCATAAATGCTGGGCGATTGAAATTACCACCTGAATATCCATCATCGATATAATAATCATATATTTCTATATTATTCTTTTCACAATAGTCATTAATCATGCTTTTTTGATTAATAATACTTGTACTATCTTGATTATCCTTACTTTCAGCAACAGATATTCTCGTATAAACTGCAGCCTTAAATATTTCCATTGTCTATTTTTTCCCTTATGTAATTATAAAGCATCTCCTCAATTAATTCTTCAAGAGTTTTCCCATTTTCATTAAATACATTTATTACTTCTGACTTTTTATTTTTCATAACCATCCTCATAGAAGTATATGATTTAATCGAGTATTTAAGCATAAAAAAGCTAGTTAGATTATTCTAACTAGCTTCTTTTATTTTCTAACATACAATTTAACTAAAACTGATACAAAGAATAAGAATACTACTAGACATCCTAGAATAATCTTATAATTAATTCCTGTACTTGTCTTTTCTTCTTTTTCTTCATCTTCTGGAACTTTTATTTCTTCCATTTGTTTAGTTGTTGTAGTTGTTGTATCATCCTCAACTTTACTTGTAGTTGTAGTAGTATTTTCAGTAGTATGTGAAGGAGTAGTACTTGTATTTCCCGAAGTAATACCAGTATTATTTCCAACACTTGTACTTCCACCACCGTTATTTGGTTTAGTAGGTTTTGGATTTACAGGTTTGGAAGGCTCTGTAGGTTTTGTTTCATCTGGTTTTACTGGATCCTTTGGCTCTTCTGGATTAGAAGGCTTAGGATCTTCTGGTTTTGGATCTATAGGTTTAGGATCATCAGGTTCTGTTGGCTCTTCGGTTATCCAACTCACAATTGCTTCTGCAGTTCCTTTATTTCCTGCCTTATCTACAAATTCAAACACAAAGCGTCCATTCTTAGTAAATACGTAAGTACTCTTACCATTGTTATTTGTTATAGTAACGTCTTCATTTGTTCTTAATGTAACTATTACACTTTCAAAAGTAGGTTCAGTAATAGAATATACTATTCTACCAACTGGAGCTTCTTTATCAATCCAATTAACAATTGCTACTGCACTTCCTTTATTTCCTAATTCATCGATAAACTCAAATACGAAACTTCCGTTTTCTGTAAATACATAAGTATTCTTGCCACCATTATTTGTGATTGTTACTCCTGCATCAACACTTAATGTTGCTGTTACATCTTTGTTTGTTAAATCCTTAACATTATATGTTACTTGTCCTTGTGGAGCAGTTTTATCAATCCAGTTAACTTTAGCTTCTACAGTTCCTTTGTTTCCTGCTTTATCTGTGAATTCAAATACAAAGCTTCCATTTTCTGTAAATACATAAGTATAAGAACCATTATTGTTAGTTACTGTTACTTCTTCATTAGTTTCTAATGTTGCAATAACTTCACCTGATGTAGCAGTAGTTAAACTATACTTAATACTTCCAATAGGTGACTCTTTATCAATCCAATCTACTTTAGCATGTATCTTTTTAGTATTGCCATAAGCATCTCCGATTACAAAGTCGAATTCACCATTTTTAGTAAATGTATAAGTGTTCTTACCACCATTGTTAATAATTCTAATACCATCATTCACTTCTAATGTTACTATTACATCTTTGTTTGTAGCAGAGGATTCACTATAAGCTAATTTACCAAACAGATTTGGGTTGACGATCCAATCTACTTTAGCTGTTGCGCTTCCTTTATTTCCTGCTTTGTCAACAAACTCAAATGTAAATTCTCCATTATGAGTAAATGTATATTTATTAGAGCCACCATTGTTAGTTATTGTAACCTCTTCATCAAATCCTAATGTTGCAGTTACACTATCTTCGGTTTCCTCACTTATGTCATATGTTATTTTGCCTTTTGGAGCAACCTTATCTATCCAGTTAACAGTTGCTGTAGCACTACCTTTATTTCCTGCCATATCTTCAAATTCAAATGTAAATGAGCCATTCTTATCAAATGTATAGATTTTAGAACCATTGTTATTTGTAACAATTATTCCATCTTCCACATTTAATGTAGCTGTTACATTCTTATTTGTTAAGCATGGTATATCATAAGTTATTGTGCCTTCTGGCGCATTCTTATTTATCCAATCAACTTTAGCTGTTGCGCTTCCTTTATTTCCAGCAGCGTCTACAAATTCGAAAGTAAACTCTCCGTTTTTATCGAATGTATATGTTGTTGAACCATTATTATTTGTTACTCTTACTCCTGCCTCAATACTTAATGTAGCTACTACATTTTTGTTTGTTATTGAAGTAATATCATAACTTACTATTCCAACTGGCGCATTTTTATTTATCCAATTAACTTGAGCTTTAACACTACCCGTATTTCCAGCTTCATCTACAAACTCAAAAGTAAACTCTCCATTTTCTGTAAATGTGTATTTAGTAGAACCACCATTATTTGTTATGGTAACTGGCTCACTAGTTACAAGAGTTGCAATAACTTCTTTATTTGTAATGTCTTTTATTGAATAATTAATTTCTCCTGTTGGAGCGACCTTATCAATCCAATCAACAGTTGCTGTTGCGCTTCCTTTATTTCCAACTTCATCAACGAATTCAAATGTGAATGTTCCATTCTTATCAAATACGTATGTTTTTGATGCACCATTATTAGTTACTTTAATTCCATCTCTAACCTCTAATGTTGCAACAACATCTTTGTTTGTCTTTGTTGTTCTATCAAAACTTATAGTACCAACTGGAGCATTTTTATTTATCCAATCAACAGTTGCTGTTATACTTCCAGTATTTCCAGCAATATCCCTGAATTCAAATGTGAATGTTCCATTTTCTGTAAACGTATAAGTTTTGCTTCCATTATTATTTGTTACAGTAGTTATTTTATCAGTAATTAATGAAACAACTACATCTTTATTTGTTATATCTTTTGTACTATATGCAAGTGCTCCTTTAGGTGCTATTCTATCAATCCAACTAACTTTAGCTGTAGCAGTTCCTCTGTTTCCAGCTTGATCAACAAATTCAAATGTAAATTCGCCATTATCTTTAAATGTATATTTATTAGAGCCACCATTATTTGTAATTGTTACTCCGTTTGCTACAGATAAAGTTGCAACAACATTATTATTTGTCAATTTAGTTGTATCATATTTAATAGTTCCTGATGGAGCCTTTTTATTAATCCAAGTTATTTCTGCAGTTGCAGTTCCTTTATTTCCGGCTGCATCTACAAATTCAAATGTAAATTCTCCATTCTCTGTAAATGTATATGTAGGAGAACCATTATTATTTGTTATTGTTACTTCTTCACTTGGAACTAAAGTAACATCAACATCTTGATTAGTAACGTCTCTTGTTTCATATTCAATAGTACCTGTTGGAGCAATCTTGTCTATCCAAGAAACTGTTGCAGTAACAGTTCCAACATTTGATGCATTATCAATATATTCAAACACGAATGAACCGTTTTCATCAAAAGTATATGTATTACTTCCGTTATTGTTAGTTATAGTAATATCTTTATCAGATACTACACTAGCAACTACGGATTCATTAGTTTTATTTGTTGTGCTATATTCAACACTAACATTAGGTGCTACTTGACTAGCATCCTCATAAACATTAATCATCGCAGCTGTAGCAAATACATTATCATGTGATTCAATTACTACTTTAACATATTGTCCATAAATAGGTTCATCAAAACTTATATGTTTAATAGTATCATCTTGGATAACATCTTGTGCTATCGCAGCCTCAGTCCAATTCTCTCCATCTTCACTGACATATATTCTTCCGGTCTTCATATAGCCGTATTGTTCAATTTCACGTGCCATATGAGCATAATCTATAGCTGAAATATATCTTGGAGCATCAAGCTTAATACTTATAAATGCTTCTGTATTTGCTATAGAAACTCTAAAGTCTGTATGCCATTGAGTGTTAATGTTACCATCAATTGCATTTGGTGCATAATGAGGTCTTCTTCCATCAACAGATTGAGTTGAATAAGAATGAATAGATAAATGTGATATAGGAATATACCTTTCCTCTACTGTATCAGTATCCTCAGTAAATGTATACTCTAAAACATTACTTGGTAAATTAGTAGCAGTTGCTTTTGCTCTAACTTGAAGAGTTTTGTTTCCTTTAACAATTGGTTCTTCATCAGAATATGAAGTCCATTCTGTTTCGTCACTCAACTTCCATTCAAGTCTAGAAACATCACCAACAGCAATAAGTCTGTTCTCTAAATCATTTACATAAGGATTAAGAGTTAAGGTTTCTCCCTCTTTTATTTTGATAGAATATTCATAAGAATCTCCATCAAGCATTATTTTTATTCCGTTTACAATACTAATTCTATTTAGTTCTTCTTTAGTTAATTGGTGATTAGCACCCGTAGCGTTTACCCAAGTAGCTCCACCATCTAAAGAATATCTCCAAGAACCTGTATATTCAGAATCATTTAATACAATTTTTCCACCATTTTCTCCATCGAATGAGAAAGTAGCAGCAACTTTGGCAGTTGGGTTTTCATAGAAATTAAACATAGCTCCTGCAATGAAACTTGCGCCAGCACTAGCAGCTTGTGTCTTCTTACCAATGATTTTAATATATTGTCCTTTAACAGGTTCAAAATCAATAGTTCGAGGATCTACATCTGCAGTATTTCTGTATGTCCAATCAGTTTCAGCAGCTAAAATATAGTTTACTCCATCCATACTTACGTATATTTGAGCAATCTCTATTTTTCCGTTACCTCCACCCAATGGATAGTAGTCTAATGCAGTAACATTTTTTACTTCAT
>CAYWFZ010000007.1:0-46167 GCA_964458035.1 uncultured Muribaculaceae bacterium
TAATAATATTCCCAATAAATGTTGATGCAAGGAGCGGGTGCTGTTCACATCATGGCGGTGTATCACACTGTGATACATCAGTTGGTAAATACAGGTGTAATGATGGGACAATAAGTAAAACATGTGTATGTGAAGGAACCGTTCAAACAACTAAAAGGAAAACTACAAAGAAGCCAACAACTGCTAGACCAACAACAAAAAGACCAATAGTAAAAACCACAACTACCAGAACATTACCAACTACTACAAGTACTACTAGTTATCCGACTACTATAACAACAACAGAAGTAATTGAACAAGAGACTTCGACAACAACTATAACTAAGGTAGCAGAAAGAGCTAGTGAACGAATTAGCGAGAATGTAAACAAAGATAACGAAAACACCAATGAAGATACTTCTCCATTAGGAATCATAGGAGGTATTGGAGTAATAGGTGCAGTTTCATGGTATGTTGCTAAAAAGAAAAAACTTGTGTAAGTAAAACAAAAACTACTATATACTTTTATAAATAATTTAAAGCAATATCAAAAGAAAAAGGTAATATATATAGTAGGAGGATAACACAGTCAAGTAACATATATATAACATATTTTTTTATTTTGAATTTACAAAGATGTGTTATAATAATTATGTAAACTAGTGTACTGAAGGTAAATATGAAAAAGTATTCTATAAAGAAACAAAATAAGGATTTCTATTTTATTGATACGTTTCAAACATCAAAAGGAACGCGTGTCAAAAAATTTGTTGTTGATAAAAAAGGAGAACGCGCATTTTTCAAATATGAGGCACAAAAGTATATTGTAAGTGAAGCGTGTTCAGAAAAAATGTGTTATGAAATAGCAAAAGTGCTAGGATTTCGTTGTGCTAAAATTGAATTAGCTTATGACATAGAAAATAACTTAGGAGTATTAAACTACTGGTTTACTGATAACGTAGATATTGAACATACAGATGCTGTTTCTTACCTAAAAACGAAAAGCAATGACAGAAAGTATTATTACACTATTTCAAATATAAAAGATACCTTAGACAGGTTAAATTCATCTCTATTTAAAGAATTCATAAACCTAATGGTTTTCGATGCGCTGGTGGGAGAACAGGATAGACATGAAGAAAACTGGGGAATAATAAGAACAAATATGAATTACGAATTTTCTCCGTTATATGACAATGGAGATAGTTTATTGAATTTCTTTAAAGATGAAACATATGCCCAACCATATTATGATAACAAAAAAGATTTTGATGCATATATTATGAACAGTAAGACATACATCTACAAAGAGGATAATGCGTCGAGATATAAACATTTTGAATTAATAAAATACTTAAACACATTATATAAAGATATAGTTCAAGAGAGTATCGCTAATTTAAACAAACTAGATGATAAAAAAATTAAAGAAATAGTTGAAATGATTCCCAACGAATTATTGACTAAAAAGCATAAAAAATATATAATAGAATACCTAATAAAAAGAAGAGATATACTTATTGGGATTAAATAATGGGGTGATTTTATGAAAAAGGAAATGTGGCTGATTTGGAAAGATCCAAAAGAAAGAAGAAGATATAAAGTAGGATCTCTTACATTTGATGAAAATAGTTATAAATTCAGTTATACTAATCCAGAATTGAACGAAGCAATTGAGGCGGGGTTTAGAAGCTTTCCTGGATTTGATAATGTAAACGAAACATATGTTAATACCGAACTATTTGCTAATATCGAAACTCGTTTACCAAATCCCGGAAGGGAAGATTACTTAGAAATATTGAACTCTTATAACCTTGAAAAAAGTTCTACTAAATTAGATATTTTATCAGCAACAAAGGGACGCTTAATTACTGACAACTATGAATTCGTTCCGGCATTTGATGAAAATAAGGTTGAATTCGATGTTGCTGGGACAAGACATAGCAAAGACATTGATAAGTGTAAAAAAATAATTGAAGTAAATGATAAACTACTACTTGAACTAGAGCCAGAAAATGTATCTGATAAAAATGCAGTAAAGGTTCTAATAGTAAAAAATGGCGAAAAATACGAATTGGGCTATGTGCCAAGATACTATTCAAAAGAATTGTCAAATATGTTAAAAAATAAAGTGGATTATTCTGCAATGATTCAAAGTATAAACTTTGAGAGTGAAATTTCTGATGAAGATATCACAGCAGAGGTAAAATTGATTTTTGATAAGTTATAATTTCATCTTCTTCTCATTTGACAAACCCCTCTCAATATATTATAATAACGCCTATTGAGAAAGGGGTTTTTTATTATGAAAAAATTTAAGAAGAAACTAGCAACATTATCACTACTTGGGTTACTTGGCGTAGCTTCTGTTGGTTGTGGAAGTAAAAATACTGATACACCAGAATTAACTGTGACCCCTTTTAACTATGAAAATGAGTTTTCAGAGGATTTATTAGAAGAAAACAATGTTAATTTATCAATTAATTATGAAAATATTGAAGAAGATGAATCTCTTGAAACAACAGTCGATATAATTTCTGTTGATGTTGTTGTAGCAAATAAAAAAACCGAGATATATGATTCTTTAGAAAATAAAGAATTAATTGGATACTTGCCAGTTGGTAGAACAGTAGATTACATTAATGCTGATAATGAATCTTACTATCAAGTAGATTACTATGGAAGTACCGCTTTTGTAAAAAAAGATGATGTATCACTTGCTCAAGTCTATGACTTTAAAAGTGAAATAAATAAAATACTTTATGCTAAAGAAAACGTAAATCTTATAATACCAGATTATTTAAGTGAATCAGGTGTACAAGAAACAGTTGAGATACCTAAGTTTGAATGCTTTGAAGTATACGGTGAAGATGAAGCATTATATCTTGTAAAAACAGAAGATTATATTGGTTATATTGCAAAAGAAAATGTTGAAGAGTTAAATGGTACAATAGTTGTAATTGATATCGATAAACAAAAATTAACTCTTTACAAAGACAATCAAATAATTATAGAGTGTCCAGTAGTAACAGGAACACCAACTCCTGAAAGACATACTGATGAAGGTCTTTGGGAAATATATAATATTACAGGAGCAAGATATTTAGTAGGAGAAGGTGGAAGTAAAACTCCAGTTGACATTATGATGAAATTCCATGGCAATGAAGGTTTACACGATGCATCATATCACTCATGTGACTTCTGGAAAAATCGTGGAAGAAATAAGCATGGATGGAGAGCAGACTGGGAATTCGGTGGAGACACATACACTTATGATGGCTCACATGGATGTTGTAACATGTTAAGAGATGATGTTTTCTTTGTTGCTGAATATGTTGATATTGGAACACCTGTTCTTGTAAAAAAATAAAATGATGGATTATTCCATCTTTTTTAATACTATTGTTTATATTAGGAATAATATGCTATAATTACTAATAGAAGGTGAATATTATGAGATTAAAAAGAAGTGTTAGAATTGTTTTAACAGTTGCATTTTTACTACTTTCAGCATTAGCTTGCAAAATCATATTTGATTTAGGAGTATTACCAACAAAATATTTTGTACGAATATGCGAGGGACTATTTATAGTTAACTTCATAGCAGGTTTTTGTTTACTAATTAATAAAAAAGGATTTGTTAAAGGCTTAAGTTTCTTCCTTTATTTTCTAGTTAATATAGTATCAGCTGCTATAATTTACTATGGAACAACAACAAATAGATTCTTAAATAATGCATTTGGTAATGCTGAAAAAGAGTATAAAGCAACTTATCTTATTTTAAGTAAGAACGAATACAGCGAAGAAGATTTAAAAACAAAAGATATTGCCTATATTGATACATTGCCTGAAAAAGAACGTGTATTTTCAACTCTTGCTGAAAAAGAAATAAAAACATTCTTAGAATATACTGATATTGAAAGCGCTATACTTCAAGATGTAGTTCTTTTAGATAATGCAACATATGTTTATTTAAAAGAAAATCAAAATACAATAAATATATCTGATTTAAAAGTTATATATGAATTTGAAGTATCTATTTCTTTATCTAATGAAGCTGTTGGAGATGAAGAACTAGATGATGATGTAAAACAAGAATATTCAAAATTAACGCCAGGAGAGTATTATAATATTTTCCTAGGTGGGTATGATTTTACTAATACATTTATGGACTTTAATATGTTAGTATCCATTAATAAGACTAATAATGAAATACTTTTAACAACTATTCCAAGAGACTTTTATATTACTGATGCTCGTGTTGGAAAAAGAGATAAACTAAGTGATATGGGTGCTCGTGGCATTGAAACAAATATGGCATCAGTTGCTAAACTATTTGGTGTAAAAATAGATTATTATATTAGAGTTAATACAAAGAGCTTAGTTGCGCTTGTCAATGCTGTAGGAGGAATTACATACTGTTCTGATGTTGAATTTACAACAACTCATTCAATGATTTTAGATTCTTATAATGATTCTCAAGGAGAAAAGTTACATGTAAGAAAAGGCTGCCAAGGATTAAATGGTATCCAAACACTTACAGTAGCACGTGAAAGATTAGCATTCAAATCGGGTGATAATCAAAGACAAAAGAATAATGCTCAAATAATGATGGCTATTTTAAATAAAATGAAAACTCCATCTATGGCTATTAAATATCCAAGTGTCTTATCAGCTGTAAGCGGCTTTTATACAACAACTATTCCACAAGACTTAGTAACATCAAGTGTTCAAGAATTACTTGAAAATCCTAACTGGGTAATCAAAACTCAATCAGTTACAGGATCAGGCGGACAAGACTATATCTTCTTTGGTAAGACAAAAGATTATGTAATGTATCCAAACTATGGTACAGTTAACAGTGCAAAAAGAAAAATTCAAGGAATGAAATATAAAAGATTAAGTCAATTATAAAAGAGTAGAGATGCTACTCTTTTAATTTGTTTCTATTTGTTTTATAATAAATGTGGGTGAGGATTATGAAAAGCATCGCGATATTTCAAGCTGATTTAAATATTGGTGGAATCCAAAAATCATGTGTTAATTTAGTAAATAACATTGATACAAAAAAGTATGTTGTAGATTTATATTTAACAGAAAAAGAAAACATATTTTTAAATGATGTAAACCCAAATATAAATATTCACTATATAAAAAAATTACCATATATAACTAAATTAATACCAATTAGTATACTTAAACTTTTTTATAATCCTAAAATAGAAAAAGAGTATGATGTAGCAGTTGACTTTAATTCGTATTCTAACGAAACAGCTATTTCTGCTATAAAAACAAAATCTAAACGTAAGATTATGTGGATTCATAATGATGTAGAAGTAAAAATAAAAGAAGAAATTCTATATCGTATACTACACATCCTATTTAAAAGCAAATATAAGTACTTTGATAAGTTTATAGGTGTATCAACTGGTGCTTTAGAGTCATTTATAAAAGTTAATAAAATAGAGAATAAAGAAACTGATGTAATACCTAACTTTATTGATACCAAAGAAATTAAAGAAAAACTAAAAAGTAAATCTGATATAAAAGTAGATGACTCATTAATTAATGTCTATTCCTGCGGAAGAGTAGTGCATCAAAAGGGCTTTGATATATTAGTTAATACAATTAATTCTATTAAAGATGAACTTAATAATTATCACTTCTATATTATAGGCGATGGACCCGAGTTAAGTAATATAAAAAAGCAAATAGAAGCTCTAGGTCTTGAAAATTTAATTACTTTAACAGGATTTTTAAGTAACCCATATCCAACAATTAACAAAATGGATGCCTTCTTACTTATGAGTAGATATGAAGGACAAGGTATGGTATTTTTGGAAGCGTACTCATTAGGTGTTGATGTGATCATGCCACACCACTTAGAAAAGTATGTTGATGGATTTATAAAAGGGACTAAAGATGTCGAGTCTAGTCTATTAAGTTTAAAAAAGCATAAACACAAATTTAATGATTTAAAAGAATACAACGACAATATTCGAAACAAAATAAATAAATTATAAGGAGGTAAAATTATGGCAAGTCAAAAGAAAGTATTATTTATATCTAGCACAGGCGGACACTTTCATGAACTTATGCGTCTTCGTCCTTTATTTTCTAAATATAATACATACATTGCAACCGAGAAACAAAAAACTAATCTATACCTAAAAGATGAATTTAAGAATAAAGTGTTCTATCTTTTATATGGAACTAAAGATCATCCATTAAGTTATCCTTTTAAGCTACTTATAAACTGTTTTATCTCTTTATTTTACTTCATTCTTATAAGACCAGACTGCATAGTAACAACTGGGACTCATACAGCTGGACCAATTTGTTGTATTGCTAAAATATTTGGCAAAAAGGTAATCTATATTGAAACTATTGCAAACATTAATTCAAAAACTATAACTGGACGAATAATATATCATATTGCTGATTTATTCTTAGTACAATGGGAATCTATGTTAAAGTTATATCCTAAAGCTATATATAAAGGATGGATTTACTAATGATACTTGTAACACTTGGAACCCAAGATAAGAGTTTTGATAGACTATTACGTGCAATAGATAAAAATATAGAAAACGGCAATATTAAAGATAAAGTATTAGTTCAAGCAGGATTCACATATAAAACATATAAAAGTAAGAATATGGAAATGTTTGACTATGTTGATACAAAAACTATGTCAGATTTAGTTTCTGAATGTGATTTTTTAATCTCTCATGCTGGAGCAGGATCGATCCTTACAGCTCTTGAAAACAATAAAAAGATAATTGTCGTACCAAGACAAAGTAAATACGGAGAACACAATAATGATCACCAATTAGAAATAGCAGAAAAGTTTGAACACGATGGACATGTAATCTATTTAAGAGATTTAAAAAAGCTAGATAAAGCCCTAAAAGATATAAAAAAGTTTAAACCAACAAAGTTAGATCATAATAAAGAGATGCTTGATACCATCGAAAATTTTATTGATAATATTCCAAAGAAAAAGAAAAGAAGATTTTTACCATTTATCTTTATTATACTTTGGATGATAGCAATATTTGCACTATCTAATATGAGTGGATTAGATTCAAATGTTAAAAGCAAATCCTCACTTGATGAAATTGTAGATTATGTTTTAGCATTTACAAATAAAATTGGTTTAACGGATAAACATCCAACCCCTGCAAGCAAGAAAGCATTTATTGAAAAAATTAATCCTATAATGCGAAAATGTGCTCATGCAACTGTCTTCTTTATTCTTTCAATTCTAGTAATGACTTTCCTAACTAGATTTAAAATAAAGTTATCAGTATCGTACATTATTACAGTGCTTGTATCATTTATGTATGCTTTATTTGATGAGTATCACCAAACTTTTGTTGTTGGGCGCACTGGACAATTTAGTGATTCTTTAATTGATACTAGTGGTGCAATAATTGGAGCCCTTTTAGTACTAATCATAATAAGCTTACACAGACGTCTAAAAATAAGAAGAGAACAAAAGAAATTAAGACCAAAAAAAGTTATATTTGTTTCAAGTATTGGTGGACATTTAACCCAGTTACTTCAATTAAGTAGTATATTTAGTGATTACAATTATTTACTTATTACTGAAAAATCCAGTGTGACGGAGAATCTAAAAGATAAATATAAAGTAAAATACTATATCTATTGTAACAAGAAGAATTTCTTAAAGTACTTTATAATAAACGTTTTAAATGCATTTCATTCAGTCTATACATTCTTCACATTCCGTCCAGATTGTATAGTTACTACTGGAGCAAATACAGCAGTTCCTTTATGCTATCTAGGACGAATATTTAGAAAAAAAGTAATATTTATTGAATCCTATGCCAAAAGGAATGGAAAAACTCTTGCAGGTGCTTTATGCTATCCCGTAGCAACAACATTCATTGTCCAGTGGGAATCTATGCTTGAATATTATCCTAAAGCAAAATATTTTGGAGGTATGTATTAATGATTTTAGTAACACTTGGAACTCAAACCCAAAAATTCTATCGTTTACTTGACGCTATTGAAAATGCAAATATTGATGATGAAATAATTGTTCAAGCGGGAGGGTCATCTAATTATAAATCAAAGCGTATGAAAATATTTAAATTTATTAACTATGATGAAATGGCTAAACTTATTGATGAAAGTGATTTTATTATCACCCATGGTGGAACAGGTAGTATAATTATGCCACTACAACATAATAAAAAAGTAATTGCTTGTGCAAGACTTGAAAAATATAAAGAGCACATCAATAATCATCAAACAGAAATAGTTTCTATATTTGCTGATTTAGGTTATTTACTTGAATACAAAGATGGTGATGATTTAGATGATATTATAAAAAAAGTAAAGAAGTTTAAACCTAAAAAATATGTAAGTAATAAAGAAAACTTTATAAAATTAATTAAAGCAGAAATAGACAAATAAGGGACATATGTCTCTTTTTTGATTTGTTTTTTAATTATAGATATAAAAATAAACAAATGATGATATAATTATATAAGAGGTAGATATGAAAAAAAATGATGCACGTCTTTATCGTATTACAAGACCAACTATAACTGTTCTTTTTAAATTTTTCTTTAGACCAACTATTAAGGGTGTAGAAAACATAAGTGATGGGAGTCTAGTACTCGCTGGTAATCACACAAGTATACTTGATTGTCTCTTACTAATATCATCAACGAAAAGAAGTATCCATTTTCTTGCTAAAAAAGAATTATGGAGTTTTCCTAAAAATATCATATTTGCTCATATGGGTTTAATTCCTGTAGATAGAAGTATTCATGATAAAAACGCTTTATTAAGTGCTTATGAATACTTGAATAATGGTTCTCTTGTATTAGTTTTTCCTGAGGGTACAACCGAAAAAGGCAGGGGAGTTTTACCATTTAAGATAGGTGCAGTTAAAATGGCTAGTGTAACTAATTCCAAAATAACACCTTTTGTAATTAAAGGAAAATATAAAATATTTAAAAAAAGTATCTCAATCGAGTTCTTAAAACAAATAACAATTAATAATAATTTAAGTGACGAAAATGAAACTTTAGAAAATATAATAAAAAAAGAATTGGAGGGATAAAATGTCAATATTTGAAATATTCAGAAAAAAAGATAAGCTTGATGCTCCTTGGGGTAAATATTATAAAGAAGATGACTTAGATATAAAAATACCCAATATATCTATGTATGACCAAGTAAAAATAAGTTCCTATAGATATCCAAGCAATACAGCTATTTCTTATGAAGGAAAGAAAATAAACTACAAAAGTCTAATCAAAAAAATTGATAAAATTGCCATTTCACTTTCTAAATATGGCATAAAAAAAGGTAATATAGTAAGTATCTGCCTACCAAATATTCCTGAAGCTTTATATGTGCTATATGCCTTAAATAAGATAGGCGCTATAGCAAATATGGTGCATCCATTATCAGCTGAAGAAGAAATAAAAGAAGCTGTTAATTCGACAAATTCACGTATTCTGGTGTTTACAGATATGTTCTATGAAAAAATTGAAAATAAGTTGGATGACACATGTTTAGAAAAAGTTTTAATAGTGTCTCCATCGGATTCACTAAGTAATATAAAAAGAGTAGGATATAAACTACTAACTAAGGGTAAATATAAGAAAATATCTTATAATTCTTTCATAATGAAATTGAGTACATTTCAAAATAAATATTATGACTCCAAGCTTGAACTAACAAAACGCTTTGGAAAAGATACACCTGCTGTTATTTTACATAGTGGTGGAACAAGTGGTAAACCAAAAAATGTTGTTTTACAAAATCGAGCATTTATATTAGGAAGTAAGCAAGAGAAAATTTGTCTAAAAAAACTTAGACCTGGAGATTGTTGTTTGGGTATAATGCCTAATTTTCATGGATTTGGTTTATCTGTATGTATGCATACACCACTGACTTTAGGCTGCTACACAATACTTGTGCCTAAATTTGATTCTAAAAAGTTTGATATCTTATTTAAAAAAACTAAACCAACTTGTGTTCTTGGCGTACCAACTCTTTTTGAAGCATTACTCACAAATAACAATGTAAAAAATTTGGATTTATCTAACTTAAAATATGTCATAAGCGGAGGAGATATTCTCACGTCTTCCTTAGAAGAAAAAGTAAACAATTATTTAAGTGCACATAATAGTAAATCCCATATTACCCAAGGGTATGGGTTATCGGAAGCTCTAGCTGCTGTAACACTTGCCTATGATGATGTAAATAAATCTGGTTCAATTGGAGTTCCTTTACCATCAAATCATGTTAAGATAATTGATCCATCTACCAGAAAAACAGTTCCGCCACATATAACAGGTGAGATAGTAATCCATTCAAAGGCTTTGATGATGGGATATTTAAATGATGAAGCAGAAACTAATGCAGCATTACAAATTCATGATGATGGACACATTTGGTTGCATACAGGGGATCTCGGATACATGGATGAAGATGGTTTTATCTTCTATCAAGGAAGAGAAAAGAGAATGATTATTACAAGTGGCTATAACGTCTATCCATCTCATATTGAAGAAGTTATCGAAAGACACCCCGATGTTTTACAGTGCAGTGTTGTAGGAATACCTCACTCCTATAAGGGAAGTGTTGCTAAAGCTTTCATCGTCTTAAAAGATGGACGTCATAGTTTACTTGTAAAAAATGATATAAAGTCTTACTGTAAGAAAAATCTTGCTAAATATATGGTTCCAGCTGAATTTGTCTATCGAAAGAAATTGCCTAAGACAAAGTTAGGCAAAGTAGACTTTAAAAAATTACAAAGTGATATTGGAAGTGATGACGATGAGTAAAAAGCCAATACTTTATAGAATTGGTTCCATTATACTTGGACCAATTTATAAGCTTTACTATAATCCTAAAATAATAGGTAAAGAAAAGTTACATATTAAAGGAGCTAAACTAATTGTTGGAAATCATATTCATCTATTTGACCAGTGCAATACGATAATATCCACTAAAGAGTTTATAACGTTTATGGCAAAAAAAGAGTACTTTGATTCTGCTAGTACTCGTTGGTTCTTTTCCTCGGTTGGTTGTATTCCCGTTGATAGAAGTAGAAAAGATGACGATGCAACAAATAAAGCATTATCTGTTTTAAGTGAGTATTCTGCTATTGGTTTATTTCCTGAAGGGACAAGAAATGCCCTAAAGGAATCTCGCTTAAAAGAGTTATATGAGGAATATAAAATAGATGATGATTATAAAACATTTGTAAAACGCATGAAGCATGTTAAATCATCTCAAGTCGACAAGATGATCAATCTTTTAAACAGTAGATGTATATCTGTAGTAGACTTTACTAAAAATTTATATGACCCCGATTCCTATTTAAAAAAATTAATAAGTCTTGATATTATCACGGAAGATGAATATTATGATTCTTTTCTTTTAGAGTTTAAATTTGGTGCCGTATCAATGGCGAAAAAAGAGGATGCTTATCTCATTCCTACAGTTATAACTGGACATTACAAATTTCGTAGTAAAGATTTAATAGTTAGATTTGGCGATCCTTTTAAAATAACTGATATGGACTTAGAAGATGCTAATAAACTTCTAAGAGATAAAATGATTGAATTAATTAAAGAAAACTATAAAAGTACCAAATAGGTACTTTTATTAAAAAATATTTTAGCACTTTAATATTGACAGTGCTAATTATTGGTGGTATAACATAAATGTAATCTTATTAAAGGAGAAATGAATAATGGCAAAAAAACAATTTAAAACAGAATCTAAAAAGTTAATGGATTTAATGATTAACTCAATCTATACAAATAAGGAAATATTCTTAAGAGAACTTATATCAAATGCAAGTGACGCAATTGATAAGTTATACTATAAATCACTTACAGATGATAAAATTAAAATAAATAAAAAAGATTTTAAAATAGAAGTGTCTCTTAATGAAGAGAATCGAACCTTAACTATTAAAGATAATGGTATCGGTATGACAAAAGAAGAGCTTGAAACTAATTTAGGTACTATTGCTAAATCCGGATCAGGTGCTTTTAAAGAAGAAAATGAACATAAAAAAGATATTGACATTATTGGCCAATTTGGTGTTGGATTCTATTCAGCTTTCATGGTAGCATCCAAAATTGTTGTAACTAGTAAGGCATATGGAGAGGATAAAGCCTATACTTGGGAATCTTCTGGAATTGATGGCTATGAAATAAAAGATGCTGAGTATGAAGGAAACGGAACAACAATTGTCTTAACTATAAAGAAAAGTGAAGATGATTACGACTATGATGAATTACTACATGATCATAAGATAGAATCAATCATAAAGAAGTACTCTGATTATATAACTTACCCAATTGTAATGAACATTAAAAAACATGAACTAAAAAAGGGTAGTGAAGACGAGTATGTTGACAAAGTTGAAGAGACAACTATAAACGACATGGTTCCACTATGGAAAAGAAATAAATCTAAGATAAAAGAAAGTGATTATAATACATTCTATTCTGATAAATTCTTTGATTATGAAGAACCACTTCATGTAATACATAATAGTACTGAGGGTTTAGTAAGTTATAATTCACTACTATTCATTCCATCGCATCCAGCATATGACTTTTATACTAAGAATTATGAAAAAGGCTTACAATTATATTCAAGTGGTGTTCTAATAATGGAAAAATGTGCTGAACTCTTACCTGACTATTACAATTTCGTAAAAGGTGTAGTAGATTCAGAAGATTTGTCTTTAAATATCTCTCGTGAAGTATTACAACAAGATAAAACTTTAAAAACAATCGCTAAATCAATTGAAACAAAGATAACTAAAGAACTAACCGACATGCTAAAAAATGATCGTGAGAAGTATGAAAAATTCTTTAATCAATTTGGTTCAAATATAAAGTTTGGTGTTTACGATCAATTTGGTATGAATAAAGATAAACTAAAAGATTTACTTATGTTTACTTCATCAAAAACTAAAAAATTAATCACTTTAGCTGAATATGTTGAAAACAATAAAGACTCTAAAAAGATATATTATTGCTGTGGCGAAACTATTGATAAAGTAGATAACTTGCCAATTGTTGAAAAATATAAAGACAAGGAAATTGAAATACTATATTGTACAGACTATATGGACGAGTTTGTTTTACAAACACTTAATTCTTATAATGATGCACCATTTGTTAATATTGCAGCATCTGAAAATGATCTTTCTACAGAGGAAGAGAAAAAAGAGTTATCGGCCCACAATGAAAAGGCAGCAGACATGTTTAGTACTATGAAAAGTGTATTACCAGAAGTTAGTGAAATAAGATTTACAAATAAGTTAGAAAAGCATCCAGTATGTTTATCTAGTAAAGGAAATATTACTATTGAAATGGAAAAAGTAATTAATGCTATGCCAACAGATGAAAAATTAAATGCTGAAAAAGTTCTTGAAATTAATGAAAAACATGAAATAGTTAAAAAACTTGAAAAAATGTATAAAAGCGATCCTGAAGAATTAAAGAAATATACAAAGATACTTTATGCTCAAGCTAGACTTATTGAAGGTTTACCAGTAGATAATCCAACAGAGATAACAAATTTAATTTGTGAAGTATTGTCTAAATAAGATATCTATGATATCTTATTTTCATATAATTGAGTAGTTAGGTGGATTTTATGGAATTATTTGTTAATTATTTTCTATATTTTATAATATATTCATTTTTAGGTTGGACAATGGAAGTCATCTGTAAGTTAATTGAAAAAAGGAAGTTCGTCGATAGAGGTTTCTTAGTTGGTCCAATATGTCCAATATATGGGTATGGGGTATTATTTATCGTCCTACTTGTTGGATCTCCTGAAAAAGATATATTAGCCGTATTTTTAAAGTCAGTCTTAATATGTTCAGTACTTGAATATCTAACAAGCTATTTGATGGAAAAAATATTTAAAGCTAGATGGTGGGATTATTCTAGTAAGAAATATAATATTAATGGACGTATCTGTTTAGAGACAATGATTCCTTTCGGTATTTTAGGTTCGTTTGTTGTTTATATCTTGCATCCATTAGTTATAAAATTCATATCTCTTTTTTCCTACAATGTAAGACTTATTGTTGCACTTATTTTATTCACTATATACATAATTGACAATGTATTCTCATTCCTTATTTTAAATAAAATCGGACACGAGATTAAATTTGCTAAGAAAGATAATACAGAATCAATTAAGAAATATATCGACAAATGGATTAATAATAATACGATCTTCTATCGTCGTTTAAAATCATCATATCCAAACTTCTATATTAGTATAAAAAGAATTAATGATGAAGTAAAGAAGCAAAAGAAAAAATTTGATGAAGATGCAAAAAAGAGAAGAATAAAATATAAAAATAAAATAAAAAAGTTAAAAGAAAAAAATAGGAAGTGATAATACATGAATATTTATGATTATGTTAAAAACTATACAGAAAGCATGTCTGAAAAAGAGTTTAATGAAGTAGATAATTTAGTATTATCATGCTTAACTTATCTGGATTTTACTGGTATCATTCCACAAAATAAAACATCTCTTAGCCTTGAAGATGCTGGTAGAATTTATTTAGATACCTATAAGAAAAGAGATATTGCTAAAATAGGTATAGCTCAAAGGGATGCATATAAGTTATTAGAACTAGTTATAACATCTCCTCGTTTTAAAAGTATTGGTGTTTCAAGATATCGCTATATAACAAGTTTAGATTCTCAGTTTTCAGCTATGACTTTTAAAATAGATAAGCATCTTAAATTTATTGGTTTTGAGGGAACAGATGAATTACTTTCAGGCTGGAAAGAAGATGCCTATATATCTTTTAAGTTTCCTGTAGATGCTCAACAGTATGCAATTGACTATATTAATGAAGCTGTATCTTTATTTGATTCTAAGATTATAGTAGGAGGTCACTCTAAGGGAGGTAATCTTGCACTTGTTGCTTCAATGTTTGCAAATCCCTTGCTTAAATATAAAATAAAGAAAGTTTATTCCAATGATGGACCGGGTTTAAGAAAAGAAGAATATAATTCAAATAAATACAAAAAGATAAAGTCAAAATATACTCATATAATCCCAACCCACAGTTTAATTGGAACACTTCTTTATAATGATGAATACGTGGTAGTTAAAACAACCAATAAAAATATTTTAGCTCATACGGCTTCTTCTTGGGTAATTGAAGATAATCATTTTGTCTATGCAAAGCAAGATAAAAAATCTATTCAAATTGAAAAGAAGTTAAATGAATATATTGCGTCAATTAACTATTCCGAACAAAAAAGAATAGTTGATGCCATATTCAGAGACTTAGAACACCAAGGATATAAAACAGTAAATGACTTTTTAAATCTAAGAAAACTATTAAAATCTATTAAGAATTTAAAGAACATTGACCCAGTAATTAAAGACACTTTAATTGAGGTAGTTGAAATAATTATAACTAATTATGTAATTTAAGTATAAATATGCTATAATTAATGTGGTTAATACAGGAGTCACTATGAAAAAGATATTTACTATACTAATTACATTAATTCTTTTATCGGGTTGTGGGAACAAATACGGTAATAGTATAAGAGAATTAGAATCTACTATTTATAAGACTTGTAGTCATGAAGAAATGGCTATAGATGATGGATTTAACACTATTAAAAGTATATTTACAGATAAAGATACATTTTATCATGCATCACTTTTAACTTTAGAATATGGTTTTGATAATACAGAAGAGTTAGAAAGTAAGGTAAAGCAAGAGACAAATAGTTTTGATGTCTTATATGTTAAATTTTCTATGAGAACAGGAGATGTTGCATATGAAGCAATGGAAAGCAATCATATTTATCATTATGAATCCTATCTAGTTAAATCTTACAAAGATGATTCATGGCATGTCTATAAAATGGATGGAATAAGCGAACTTAATTAAAGTTCGTTTTTTTGACAAATAATTTAATAAGACAATGCTATTATAATTGTAAAATAAAGGTTAATGAACTTATTAGAAAATATATGTATTATTGAGCAATAATTTAAAATAAGTTATAATTATAATAGATAATGAGGTGCAAATATGAAGAAGAGAAATGTTTTTTTTCTAATATTAATATTAGTAATAGGTTTTGCATCAGTAAGCACAACTTTAATATTAAATGGAACATTAAACATTGGTTTTAACAATACAGACTTTGATGTTGTATTTACTGAGGCAAGCATATTTATGAATATATCTGATAATACACAGGAGTTACAATCTTACCCGTTAGAAAACTCCGGATTACTCCAGGATAATACACTACCAATAGAATCAAACGGTAAATCATTTTCTTTTACAACAGATTTAATAAGTGAGACCGGAAGAACAACGTACGTAGATTATACCATAAAAAATAAGAGCACAAACTATGATTCTACCGTAACGATTAACTGTGGAGTTGATGAATCAGCTAATGCGCTTTTAGAGTACATTTCAATTGAGCAATCATTAACAAGTCCATTTAATTTAGCGTCTGGTGAAGAAAAGCGTGGAAGCATTACAATTGCTTTAACTAAACCATACACTGGCAATGATGAAGAAATTGCATATAAATGTACACTAGTTGCAAGTCCAGTTGAAAGAGATACTTTAGGAAAGGGCGACAAAGTTCCGTATACTGATCCAGTACTTAATGGAGCTGATCCAGAAGGGGTATTCTTAGGTACAAATAATCAAGAGGAAAATATCGGAGGGCGAGACCCTGATCCAGGTTTAGCTGATGATATGGTAGGATATTCTATTGTTATTAATAATCTCAGTAATAATAGATTAATTCCTGTAACAATTTCAAATGATGGAGAAGTTACATATGCAGATGTTTATGAGGAATGGTACAATTACACGAAAAAAGAATGGGCTAATGCCATAATATTAAATGACGGAGTGACACATTCCGTTGGTGATATAATCCCAGAAAGCGACATAGAATCATACTTTGTATGGGTACCTAGATTTAAATACCAAATATTTGATGAAGGTAACTATACAACTGCAATAGAATCAACTCCTCAAAATAGTCTTGCAAAAGAAATTCAAATTGAATTTGAAAACAAAAAAGTAACTCCTTCTAGAGGAACAACAAAAGATTCATGGTTAACACATCCAGCATTTACAAATTTCAATGTGAACGGTTTCTGGGTAGGAAAATTTGAAACAGGTTATAAGGACGCAACAACTAAAGAAGAAGCAGAAGTAAATGAAATTGATTCGTCAAAAATAGTAATAAAACCAAATACTTACTCATGGAGAAATAGTACAGTGTTCAATATGTTTAAGACAGCTTATAACTATAAACGTATTTCTGATTCTCATATGATGAAAAACACTGAATGGGGAGCAGTTGCTTACCTAAGTCACTCGAAATATGGAATAAATACAGAAATAAATATAAATAATAATTCCTCCTATTTAACAGGATATTCAGCAGTAGATGGAACTGATCAAAGTAGTATTCCTGGAACATTTGGGACCGACTCAACAGTAACTTTACCATATAATACTGAAACTGGATATAAAGCATCAACCACTGGAAATATAACTGGAATCTATGACATGTCTGGTGGCACTTGGGAATACGTTGCAGCATATATGCCTAGTTCAGATGATGCATCTGGATTTACAGTGGAAGAATTAACATCATTCTCAAATTATTTAGATGTATACCCAAGTACTTCAACAAAAACATCATATAACAATAGAATATTAGGAGATGCAACAGGTGAAATGGGGCCATTCTATTATTATGTAGATGGAGATGGAAGACCACGCTATCATAATAGTTGGTATACCGATGATTCTCCTTTCTTAGACTCAACAGCATCTTGGTTTGGGCGAGGAGGTTTTTATAGTAATGGCGCACGAGCCGGACAGTTCTTATTCAATAGAGGTACTGGCCAGTCTTACGACAATGGGGGATTTAGAGTAGTTCTTGGGTATCCCGGAACTCTTAGTCTATTAGATTAAAAAATTAAGCATTACAGCTTAATTTTTTAGTTTAATAAATATATACTTAATGTTAAATAGCTTGCAAATATCATCCAAAGTAAGTAGGGAATATTCAAATAAGAGGCTACTTTATAGTATTTTAAATATAAAACGATTTCAAAAAACACTACTAAAGTTAAAAATATAATCCAAATAGTACTAATAAATCTAAATTTTAAAATAAAGAAGATAATTGGCCACAATAAATTTAAAAACAATTGAGCATAATAAATTTTGCTTAAATCTTTTATTGGTCCATAAGTTTTATATAGATAATATGATAAACCCATCAAAAGATAAATTATTGTCCAAGCAACCGGAAACGCCCATGATGGTGGAGCAAGGGGAGGTCTTACTAAATATACATAATCAATATCATTTCTAATTAAAAAGGCAACAACTCCACCTAATATAAGAGGCATAAAAATATAAAAACATTTTTTCATTAAGTTCATTAAAATCATCTCATTAACATTATATACAAAAAAACCACTTTTAGACTAAAATATGTTCTTGATTAATAAATCATTAATTGATATATTTTTATATAGATAAAGGAGAACGAATATGGAAAAAGTATTATTTACAGATGATTTATCATCTAATGGTTTAGTCAAAATATTTGATGCTTTAGGAGTTTCTTTAAAAGGTAATGTTGCAGTAAAAGTACACTCAGGAGAAAAAGGAAATCAAAATTTCTTAAAACCTGAGTATGTAGAAGAACTAATTAACCATGTTAATGGAACAGTAGTAGAGTGTAATACAGCATACACTGGAGAGAGAAACACAACAGAAAAACATAAAGAATTAATGGAATCTCACGGTTGGAGTAAAATATTTAAAATTGATATTTTAGATTCAGAAGGACCTGATAAGGTAATTCCAATCGAGAATGGTTTAAAACTAAGTAAGAACTATGTTGGATCTCACATCGATAACTATGATTCAGTTTTAGTTTTATCTCACTTTAAAGGGCATCCAATGGGAGGATTCGGCGGAGCTTTAAAACAATTATCAATTGGGTTTGCATCAAGTAAAGGAAAAGCCTATATTCACACTATTGGTAATGAAGAAGGAAAAGAAAGTGATTTCTTTAATGTAAAACAAGAAGACTTTATGGAATCAATGGCAGATGCTGCTAAAACTATACATGAAAAATTTAAAGGTAATATAGTTTATATAAATGTTATGTCTAATATGTCTGTTGACTGTGATTGTTGTTATATTGCAGAAGACCCCTGCATGGGTGATATTGGTATTCTTGCATCAACTGATCCCCTTGCACTTGATCAGGCTTGTATAGATTTAGTATATAATTCAACTGATCCGGGCAAAGATCATCTAATTGAAAGAATTGAATCAAGAAAAGGAACTTTAATTCTTGATGCAGCTGAAAAGATTGGTATTGGTTCAAGGGAATACGAAATAGTTAATATATAATAAAAGGTGCTAAAAAGCATCTTTTTTTCATACTATTTCATAGGTGATAATGTGGAAAATGTAAATGTAGAATTATTAGTAAAAGATTATATTAGTTTAAAAGAACATGAATATAAAAGCATTATAAGTAAATTAAATAAAGCAAAGTACAATTTTAAAAGTAAAATAGAATATAATACTTTAAATAATTATAAAGACACTCATGTTATACTTACATATAATTATACGAACATTCTTATAAGAGAAGATAAATACTTTCATACCTTAAACGGAGACCTAATAGATATTAATCACTTTACAAGGGGAAAAGACTTACTATTAGATAATATAAAAGAAAGTATAAAGAATCATCTAAAAGGTATGCATGTAACACATGATATGATAGATTTAGTGCTAAGTATTAATAAAGAAAATTATTATGTCTCTGAGGATGGTTTAATATTTATATATTCCTATAATCAATTTGGAATTAACTCCGCTGATGATTTTAGAATTAAAGTAAAATATGAGGATTTATATGAACATATTTGAAATACTTCTAATAGGAGTTTCTTTATCGTGTGATGCTTTTGCGGTTTCTTTTTCTAAAGGAATGAGTATTAAAAATATTAGAGTTTATCATGCTTTAATAGTTGGTGCTTATTTTGGTACATTTCAGGGCTTAATGCCTTTTTTAGGCTATCTTCTATCAAATGGTCTAAGTATTTATTTAGTGCGTTTTAGTCACTTAATAGGCTTTATTATTCTTTTTCTAATTGGTATAAATATGTTTAAGGAAGATGTTGAAAGCCAAAATTCTGAACTTAATTTTAAAACAATGATACCCTTATCTATTGGTACATCAATAGATGCATTAGCTATAGGTTTAACGCTTCCATTTATGGTAAGTAGTGTTACTTTACCATGTTTTATTATTGGTATAACTACATTTACACTTTCTTCTTTAGGGGTTATATTTGCAAACAAAATAAAAGATAAGATTAAAGCTTCTCCCCAAAAACTTGGTGGCTTAATACTTATCTTTATATCACTAAAAATGTTAATTGAGTTTCTTAGTCTAATTTAGGTCCATCACTTTTGGGAACAATATTCCATGGACTAACATCTTCTCCTAAAAGCTCTAGTTCATTGAATCTCTTATCCTTATATAATCTTATAACAAAATCAACTAATGGATTTTCTGGATCAGTTAAGTAATCACTTATATCTAAACCCAATAAAACTGTAGGTACAGGAGCATATCCTGTACGTTTTTTATCTGGCGGGCAGAATCTTGTATCCATCTCTTCCATAGTGTTATGTCTTAAATAATATTTTATATCTTCATCATTTCTGTTAAGTAATTCCATTTCAAGTTTTGCTAAAGCTTTGAATTTATTATTTAATGGAGCTTTTTCAGCAAAATAAGGCATATGCATTGCAAGCGCCATAGATATCATTTTTCTACCGTCGGAAGTAAGATATTCTAGGAAATCATATAAACACATCTTTGTTTCATCATAAATATCCTTTGAAGGCATTAATGCCTCAGCTACATCCATTGGTCTAGAAATATCTAAGTTCATTCCTTTTACCTTAGCATATTCAGTTAATACTTCTGGTAGCCATAAGTTTTTTTCATCCATTTTTATTCACCTCTGTGCGGTATATTCTACCATTATTAACTTTTTTAGTCAAACTATTGAAATACTTTTATATTACTGATATTATTAACTTGAAGATATAATAGAGGATGTGATTTATATGGAACTAAATTATTCTGATGAAACAGTAGTGAAAAACAAAAAATCAATTTTTTTAGCCGGACCTACACCAAGAGGAGAAAATGCTTTATCTTGGAGAAAAGAAGCTGTAAAAATACTTGAAGAGAATAATTTCTCTGGACTTGTTTATATACCAGAATATTCAACATGGAAGCCCAAAGAAGATTACGTTGATCAAGCCATGTGGGAACGCAGAGCCTTAGAGTCATCAACTATTATTGTTTTTTGGATACCACGTGAGTTACCTGATATGCCAGCATTTACAACTAATGTCGAATTTGGCTATTGGTTACATGCTGGAAATGTTTTATATGGAAGACCAGATGGTACTAAAAAAACAAAGTATTTAGACTGGCTTTATAAATATGATTATAAAAAAGATGTTTATAATAATCTTGAAGATTTACTCATTGAAGCTATAAAAGAAGCCGATTTGAAATACGATGGAAAAGAAAGAAGCATTCTTCCACTTGACGAAAGAAAAATAATGGACAAGTAATGTTCTAGTTAAGAAAGGACATAATAAAATGATTGAGTTAAAAGACGTAAGAAAGGTATACAAAGCTAAAAAAACCGAAGATACAGTTGCTTTAAATAAAATAAATACTACGATTCCCTCAAAAGGCCTAGTTTTTATAGTTGGAACATCAGGATCAGGTAAATCAACTTTGCTTAATTGTATTGGTGGACTTGATAAGATTGATGAGGGTAGCATCATAATAGATGGGGTAGATATAACTAACTTAAATGAACATGATTTAGATAAGTTTAGAAATTCTTGCCTAGGTTTTGTCTTCCAGGATTACAATATTATTGAAGACTATAATGTATTTGAAAATATTAATTTATCTTTAGAATTGCAAGGCAAGAGTAATCATGAATTAGTAAGTGAAACTTTAAATGATCTTGGACTTGCTGGGTTAGAAAAAAGGAATATTAATGAACTATCTGGTGGACAAAAGCAAAGGGTCGCAATTGCTCGTGCCTTAGTTAAAAATCCATCATTAATACTAGCTGATGAACCAACAGGTAACTTAGATTCAAAATCTAGTAAACAGATATTTGATATTCTAAAGAAAATAAGTAAAGATAGAACTGTACTTGTTGTATCACATGATATGAATATGGCTTCTGTTTACGCTGATATTATAATTGAGATAAGTGATGGAGAAATTATAAAGGAGAGTAAAAGTAAAACTAAAAAAGAGGAGAAAAAGGACGCAATAGAATTAAAGCAATATCGTCTATCTAGAAGCAATATTTTAAAACTAACACTTGGGAATATAAAGGCTAAGCTTGGTAAATTTATCTTCACGATTATATTATTGGCTTTTGCTTTCTTCTTTCTTGAGTTTGCTTACAATGCCCATCTATTTCATGCATCTTCTATTGCTAGTGACACCATGCGTAAGAATGATGAACACTATTTTAATATTGGAAGAGAAGAGTGTACTTATGACCAACATGAAGTAGTTTGTAAAGACTTAGTTCTTACGGAAGATGATGTAATAGAATTAGAAAGAGAAACTAAACACAAATTAAATCGTGTCTATGAACTTAAAGATGGGGATTCTTATTTATCATTTCATTCAAATAATGAATCACCTGTTAATGAATATTATGTTAGTTCATCTGGTTCATTTGTTACAATAGATGATGATACGATTCTTACTGATCTTGTTGGAAGTAAACCTAAGAATAAAAAAGAAATAGTTATTTTCGAGAGGAAAGCTGAATACATCGTCAAATATGGTATTATTGATGCTGATGGACATGAATATAGACCAGACAGTTTAGATGCCTTAATTAATGACAGAAGAGAAGTTAAATTTGGAAATACCACGGTAACTATTACTGGATATATCAAATTAAATGATCACACTTTAGATGAACTTAAAGATTATGAAAAAATAAATGACGAAAATTATCACAATTACTATAGTAATTATATTTATGGTCAAGATGAATACTATTATGTAACAGAAGATTTCGTAAATGAAATTGAATTAGGCTTTGATTATGATTCAATTCTTTATGGACTTGGATATATTACTCATGAGTTTGGTGAAGAATACAGTCTTTATATGTATCAACATGAAATAATGAAAAATCCCGTAACTGTTATAACTAAAGAAGGAACAAAAGTAATTGACTCATTAGGTGAAGATGAAATAATTGTTCCTACTAGTTCTATTGAGGCGTATGATTCTTCATTTAAACAAGGTTTAGAATCATTCTATAAAGAACACAAGAATTATACTTATGAAGAAAGTGTTATAGCTTATACTCAAGAATATCTAAATAAAAAAAGATTTATTGATAAAAAGTTCTATACTGATAGACTAGATAGACTTCCAAGCAAAGAAGTTAAAATAGTTGGAATCACTCCTGGAGACAAACTCTATGTTAGTACATCTCTATTAGATAATTTTAAAAACTACAATAAGATACTTACTAAAACGAGACTATATGGAGATAAAACTTCTGATATTAAATATATATTCGATAATTTAGAGTTAGATAGTGAATATTATATTCAAAATAAAGTAGGTGTATTTAATACAATTGAGTATAAATATATAAGTGAAATTGCTACTGTTAAAATGTTATATAAATTAGGAAAGGGAGCCATTGCTGTAGTAGCTGCTGTATTTGTCTTATTTGCAATATTATTATTCTATAATTTCATATCAACAACAATAACTTACTCTAAAAAGAAAATCGGTATTTTAAGAGCAATTGGAACAAGTCATAAAGATGTAACTAAGATATTTAGTTATGAAAGTCTAATAATTGGAATACTTTCAACAATTCTTTCACTTATTATTTGGTTCCCTGCAACAGAGCTTGTTAATATGGCGTTCAATTACTTAAAACTTGTAAATGTTAACTATATTGTTATTGAGTCGACGACAATAGTTATAACTTTTATTTCTGTATTTATAGGTTCGGTTCTTCTTACAAAAGTTTGTCTTAGTAGACTAGCACATATTAAACCTATTGATGCAATATTAGATAAATAATAAAAATAGATATAATAAATATCTATTTTTTTAATCTTGAAATAAGAAAAAGTAGTTTTTCCTGTATAATTAATTTCCTACCTTCACGAGTAGACTTCCAGTTGTCCAAATTAATGTTATCTCCAATAATCGGGTATTCATAAATATTACTCGATTTAAAGAAAATTCTCGCCAAGTATACACATCTTTTCATATGAAAATCTGAAGTAACAAGTAAGATATTTATATTTTCTAAACTATACATATCAGAAAGCATATTATAAGAATATTTTATGTTTTGATATGTATTTTTTGAATTATCTTCAATTATTATGTCCGTATTTCTTACTCCATTTTCTAAAAGAAATTGTTGCATTTTATTAGCTTCTTTATTTTTTTTATCATAACTAAAATATCCAATACCACCAGTCACTAAAATTTTATCAATCTTTTTATTTTTATATAAAAAAACTGCTCCCATGGCTCTTTTTGGAATCATATCGTATCCACCTAATAAAATAATAATATTCTTTTTATTCATAATGCTTCACAAATTAATTGTAGCATATATTTAATTATTAAACTATTCATTTATGATATAATATAGTTATGTGAGAGGAGAATAAAAGTGAAGACAGTTATTTTAACAGGTGCTAGTAGTGGACTAGGTGCATCGATTGGAAAATTATGTGTAAAAAAAGGAATAAAGGTTATTGCAATTTGCAGAAACAAACCAAAGTATGATTGTGAGTTCATTGAAACAGATTTGCGTCTTGAGTCATCAATTGATAATACATGTAATATTATTAAAGAAAAATATAAAAGTTTTGATGCCATCATCAACTGTGCAGGTATAATTAGTTTAGAACCATTAAGCAATCTAACATTTAAAGAAATGGAAGAAGTCTATAAAGTTAATAGTATTGCTCCAATGTTTATAATATCTAAGCTTTTACCATTAATAATTGAAAATGGGGCAGATATATTAAATGTTGCATCCATTATGGGAACCCTTTTTGATATCGAAAAGGATAGCACTACCTACAGTGGATCCAAATGGGCATTTAGAGGAGCAAGTTTTAATTTAGAAAGCGAACTAAGAGATACACCTTGTCGTATAATTACTTTTAATCCCGGTGGAATGAATACAGAGTTATTTAAAAGATATGATGCTAGTTTAGATTTTGCAAAAGGTTGGATGAACCCAGATGACATAGCTGACATTGTATTATATACTCTAAATTTACCAAAACAAATTGAAATTACAGAAATAACTATTACAAGAAAAAATATATAAGAGCAGCTTGCTGCTTTTTTTATGCAAGAAAAAACACACAAGTATGTGTGTTAATTTCAACATGGGGCGAAATAAGGGAGTCGAACCCTTGCATAATAGAGCCACAATCTACCGTGTTAACCACTTCACCAATTCCGCCATGACAACAATAATTTTAGCAAATTATCACTAATCTTGCAAGTCCTAACTTAACTATTCAATAAAATTATCAATATTTGTGATAACATGTTATAATAATATCGAAAAAGTTTAGGAAGTGATTAAATGGATAAAGAACGTATTTTAATTGCTGAAGATGATGAAGACATTGTTGAATTACTTAGTCTTTATTTAGAAAGCAATAATTATGAAGTAACATCTGCAAATAATGGAGAAGATGCTCTAAACATAATCAAAGAAGAAACTATTTCACTTGCAATAGTTGATATCATGATGCCTAAAATGAACGGATATGAACTTATTAAAAGTATTCGTAAATTCAGTGATATACCTATAATCATAACATCTGCTAAAAGTATGGATAACGATAAAATCTTAGGTATTGATATTGGAGCTGATGTTTATATAACTAAACCATTTAATCCATTAGAAGTTGTTGCTTATGTAAAGTCTCTTTTAAAAAGAAAAACTAATTCCTTAAATGTCATTAAAATTGGGGCATTAACTTTAGATCAAGAAAGATACGTTGTAATGAAAAATGATAAAGTCATAACTCTTACAAGTGTTGAATATAAAATACTTTCTAAATTAATGTTAAATTCAGGAAAAGTATTATCAAAGGCTCAATTATATGAATATATTAACGGAGAAGAATTTCAAAATGATGATAATACTATGATGGTACATATTTCAAATTTGCGTTCAAAGATTGAAGATGATCCAGCTAATCCTGAATATATAAAAACTATTAGAGGGGTAGGCTATAAAATTGAAAACAAGCAATAGAAAGAGTTTAGTCAATCTCTGTATAAAATATTTAACTGTTAGCTTCACCATACTTCTTGGAGTATACCTACTAATGAATGTAATAGTAAGTAGATATTTAGAAAATTCATTTCTAGTAATTGATGATGTAATTTCCTATGAAGATGAACTATTCTATGATGATTTTTCATCTATTCCCTTAAAGAAATTTAAGCATGCTGATTTTATAATATTTAATGAAGATTATGATGTCTTATTTTCTACAAATAAAGAATTAAATAACAAATTCAGTGAAGAAAAAATAAGTATGCTAAATAATTATAGTAACAATATATACTTTGAAGTTAAATCCATAAAAAACAAGGATAATGAAGACTGTATTTTAATTACTAAAATTAAAATGGGAGATGAAAATAATTATAATGAAGTAAAAAGATATGCTTTGTTAGATACTAATCTTAATGTTATAGATGGAAACCTTTTTAAGAAAAAGAAAAAGTTAACTCAAGATGAACTTAATTATATAAGTGGTAAATATTCAGAAAATAAATCTATTGAAAAACACACTTATGAAAACTACTATGGAGATGAAAGAATCTTAGTATTCATCTCTAATGATTTAAGTTTATCAAGCTACAATGATACCTTAAGGGAAAGCTATTATCTATGGTTTACTTTAATTCCTGCATCAATTCTTATAATAATTGTAACAACATTTTTCTTTATTAGATCAATAAATAAAACACTTACACCTTTAAATAAAAAGTTGATTATTTATGAAGTAACCAAAAAACTTGATATTGATGAATCAGAAGTACCAACTGAATTTAAAAGTGTTGTAAAGAATCTAAAAGAGTTAGTAAGTAATCTCGAAAATGCTAATAAAAAGAATTCGATTATGTATAAAGAAAGAAATCGCGTTATAACTAACATAAGTCATGATTTAAAGACACCTTTAACAGTAATTCAAGGATATTCAAAGGCCTTCCTAGATGGAATAGTACCAGATAATAGGCGCGAAAAATACATGAAAGCAATATACTCGAAAGCAACACTTTCATCAGACATTATCGATACACTTTTTGAATTTACAAAACTAGAGCATCCAGATTATCAACTTGATTTAGTTGAAGTAGATATAAATGAATTCTTAAATAACTATGCAGAAGGCAAGAAAAATGAAATTGAACTTGAAGGATATAACTTTGAATATAAAATAAATTCAATTCATGAAACCTTTTTAATAGATGAAAAAATAATAAAGAGATTATTTAATAATATTTTAAGTAATAGCATTAAATATAATAAAAAAGGCGTTACCTTATATTTTAAAGCAACAATTTCTAAAAGTAGGGTGAAAGTTACTTTAGCTGATAACGGAGTAGGTATAAATAAAGATGTAATTGATTCAGTATTCGATCCATTTATAATGGGCGAGTCATCTAGAAACATGGATAATTCAACTGGATTAGGTTTATCTATCGCTAAAAAAGCGGTTGACTTGCACCATGGCACAATAAGGATAATTAAACATCCAAAGTCACCTTACAAAACAGAAATTGAAATAATTATTCCAAAGAAAGAGATTTAGCTCTTTCTTTTTTCTTAAGAAATCTTAAGGATACTTAAATAAATACTTTATAATTGTTTGTTAGAATGGTGTTAAATGAGAAGTATGGAGTAACAATATGAAATGTGTATTAGAGTATTTAGAAAAAAGTACAAAAACAATTCCAAAAAAGATAGCTGTTATCGAAAATGATAAAACACTTACTTATGAAGAACTAGTAAGTTTAAGTAAAATAGTTTCATCATCTATTATAGAACTAAGTTTACCAAGAAAACCTATTGGTATATTCATGGAAAAAGGAATCAACGCACTAGTCTCTTTTTTTGCGTCTCTTTATAGTGGCTGTTTTTATAGCTTAATAAATCCTGATCTTCCAGATTCTAGAATAAATTCTATTTATGAATCTTTAAATCCATCAGTAATTATAACGACGCAAGCCTTAAAAGACAAAGCAAGTATTCTTTTTAAAAAAACTAACATACTTGTATTTGAAGATATATTAAATAAAGAAATAAATGAAAATGAAATAAGGGTGCGTTTGTCTAAACAAATTGATACAGATCCTGTCTATTGCAATTTTACATCTGGTTCAACAGGAAACCCAAAAGGAGTCATTGTATCATCAAGATCTATTATTGACTTTATTGATGAGTTTACCAGCCTTTTTAATATAAATAAAAATGATGTAATCGCTAATCAAGCTCCTTTTGATTTTGATGTCTCTGTTAAAGATATCTATTCCAGTATAAAAGTTGGGGCAACCCTTCTAATCGTGCCAAAACCATTATTTTCAAATCCTAGTAAACTACTTGATTATCTAGTAGAAAATAAAGCAACAACTCTTATATGGGCTGTTTCAGCTCTCTGTTTAATAACGACATTTCATGGCCTTGATTATAAAGTACCTGAACGTGTAAATAAAGTAATATTTAGTGGCGAAGTAATGCCTAAAAAACACCTTGATATTTGGATGCAGCACTTGAAAAAAGCCAAGTTTATAAATGTCTATGGACCAACGGAGATTACTTGTAATTGTACATACCATATAATCGATAGAAAAAGAAAATATGAAGAAATACCTATCGGTGTTCCATTTAAAAATGAAAGAGTATTTTTACTTGATTCCAATAATGAAGAAATAACGAGTGACGGAGTAGTTGGTGAAATATGTGTTACTGGATCATGTCTTAGTTTAGGCTATATCAATAATGAAATAGAAAATGAACGTCACTTTGAACAAAACCCTCTGAATAAGAATTATCGCGAACTTATTTATCGAACAGGTGACCTAGCAAAAATAATTAATAATGAACTATACTTTCAAGGAAGAAAAGATTTTCAAATCAAATATATGGGACATCGTATTGAACTTGAAGAAATCGATAATGCCATAAATAAACTAGATGGTGTTATAAGAAGCATTACTATTTTCTCTGAAGAAAAAAATCGCCTTTATTCATTTTATATAGGTAGTCTTGATGAAGTAACTATTAGGGAGAGCTTAAAAAGTGTTTTGCCAACATATATGATTTCATCAAAATATATAAAAACAGATGAGTTCCCTTTGACAAAGAATGGTAAAGTAGACAGGGCTTATCTAATGAATAAAGCCCTAGGAGGTAAAATATGAACTATGAAAGTATTATAAAAGAATATGGGACACCTCTTTATATATTTGATATTGAAAAACTTAATTCTCGTATTAAGTATATACGCGATAGAATAGATAAAAGTGTTGATCTTTGTTACGCTATGAAAGCAAATCCTTTTTTAGTTAGTTATATGAATGATTCAATTTCGCGAATCGAAGTATGTTCCCCAGGGGAATATGAGATAGTAAAGAAAAACAACATAAAAGAAGAAATGCTAGTAATATCTGGCGTAAATAAAGATTTAAAACAAATAGATGAAGTAATAAAGACATTAAATAAAGAAATTATAACTGTCGAATCAATGCATCAATTTTGCATGATTAAAGACTTATCTAAAACTTATGAAAAAGAAGTAAACTTACTTGTAAGACTAACTTCAGGCAATCAATTTGGAGTAAGCTTAAGTGAACTAATAAGTATTATAACTTCTTGTCAAGATGAACCATTAATCAAAATAAGAGGTATAGAATACTTTAGTGGAACACAAAAGCACTCAATCAAAAAAATATCTAAAGAGCTAGCTTATTTAAAAGAAACAATAGATATGCTTGATAAAGAATATAATTTTAAAATTTTAGAACTAGAATATGGAACAGGTTTCCCGGTATTTTACTTTGAGGGAGATGAGTTCGATGAAGATGCTTTTATTCACGAATTTAATGATCTCTTAAAAGAATTTAAAAATATAAAGATAACACTTGAAATTGGTAGAAGTCTTGTTGCAAGTTGTGGCGAATATCTAACAAGTGTTGTTGATACAAAGAAAAATGATATCGGTTCATTCGCCATACTAGATGGGGGAATTCATCAATTAGTCTACTATGGCAGCTCTCTTGCCATGAAAACACCTATTTATGAGGTGTTTCCTAAAAAGGACGAGGGAAGTGAAGAAGCATGGACCCTATGTGGTTCCTTATGTTCCATAAATGATATAATTGCTAAGAACATAAGTATAAAGAATTTAAAAATAGGAGACACATTCATATTCAAAAATGCAGGAGCTTATTCAATGACTGAGGGAATATCTTTATTTTTAAGTAGAGATTTACCAAAAGTTATATTAGTAGAAAATAATAGTATCAAAGTATTAAGAGAAAGAGTAGAAACTTATCCACTTAATACAAGTAAATAAAGGAGTAGTAAATTATGGAAAAATTAATAGATATATTAGAAAGTTTAAACCCAGGAGTAGATTATAAGAGTGTTAAAACACTTATAGATGATCATTATCTAGATTCACTTACAATTCTTTCTCTAGTTGCCGAAATTGAAGATGAATTCGATGTAACAATCCCAACAGTTGAGATAATACCAGAAAATTTTAATTCAGCAGATAGCCTATATAAAATGATTCAAAGACTTAGTGAGGAAGACTAAAATAAATGGTAAATTATTGCGATTCACTATATTATCTTATCTTCTTGCCAATTGTAGCTTTAATTTACAGTGTAACACCAAAAAAGCACAGATATAAGATATTATTGCTTGCAAGTATGGTGTTCTTCTTTTCAATAAGCACAACCCTTATTGTCTATTTATTTTTATCAATCCTTTCAATCCATCATTTTGGTTTGTGGATTGAGTCCAAAAAAAGAGACTGTGAAGATGAACTTAAGGAATGTGTTAAAGAAGACAAAAAGGAAGTAAAATTAAAGTATAAAAAAAGCGAAAAAAGAATTATTCTATTTGCAGTTCTCTTGCATATTGGTCTTTTGTTATTCTTTAAGTACACAAAGTTCTTTACTATTAACATGAATACTTTGCTTGAACTATGGAATATTAACTTGTCCATTCCGATACCTAAGATATTAATACCTATAGGTATATCATTTTATACGTTAGAAGCATTATCTTACATAGTTGATGTTTCAAGAGGTGTAGTAAAAGCGGATAAGAATCTTCTATCTTTAGCACTTTACTTAAGTTATTTTCCTAAGATGGTTGAAGGACCAATCGCGAGGTACGATGATATCCATGAATCTCTTATGGCAGGAGAAAAAATAACTTATGCATCTTTAACAAATGGTGCAAAAAGAATGCTTTATGGCTTAATAAAAAAGGTAGTTGTAGCAGATAGACTTAATATTTTAGTTAAATCGATATTTTGCATGGAAAACTTTTCTGAAGGTGGTATAGTTGCACTAGGAATGATTTTCTATACCATCCAATTATACATGGACTTTTCTGGAACAATGGATGTAGTAATTGGTAGCAGTGAAATATTTAATATTAAATTACCAGAGAATTTTAAACAACCATTTTTTTCTAAAAGTATCAGTGAATTCTGGACTCGTTGGCATATAACTTTAGGTACATGGTTTAAAGATTATATATTTTATCCAGTTTCTTTATCCAAACCAGCAAAAAAATTAACAGCATTTGGCAGAAAACACTTAGGTAATCATTTTGGTCCATTACTTGCAGGATCACTTGCTTTATTCTTTGTTTGGCTTGCTAATGGACTTTGGCATGGAGCAGCTTGGGGTTATATTTTCTTCGGAATGTATCATTTCATCTTCATTCTTCTAGGCAATATTTTTGAGCCCTTTATTAATAAGTTATATAATTTAACACATATAAATAGGGAATATTTTATAATTAAATTCTTAAGAATAATAAAAACGACTTTCATTGTATTGATTGGTGAATTATTCTTTAGAGCAGAATCCTTATCAAAAGGAATAAACATGTTTAAAGTAATGGTTTTAAAATTTAATCTGGATTTTATTAAAACAAAAGAAATGTTTAATTTAGGCCTTGATAGGTTAGATTACATCGTCGTTCTTATTACAGTTATCTTTGTTCTTATTATAAGTATATTAAAAGAGCGCGGTTTAGATATTCGTGAATATATAAACAAAAAACCAAAAGTAGTGCGTTGGATTATTTACTATATACTAATATTTTATTTAATAATATTTGGAGCTTACGGAATGAATTATACTCCAGTAGATCCAATGTATGCAGGATTTTAGGTGAAATTATGAAAAAATATGAAAAAGTAATAGATACAGTTTTATTTCTTGGTATATTTTTTGTTCTCTTATCATTCGCATCATACCTTTTTATACCCAAAAATAATCTTGAAGAATTCGGTATGGAACAGGTTACAGCAAATGGAGTTCTAGGGGAAAAAGAAAATACCATTGATATTTTATTTTTAGGTGACTCTGAAGTATACACATCAATTATACCTATGGAATTATTTCAAAGTCATGGTATTACTTCATACGTCTGTGGAACCTCAGGTCAAAGATTATATGATTCCTATAAATTTTTATATGCAGCCTTAAAATATCAAAATCCCAAATTAGTAGTATTAGAAACAAATGCAATCTATAGAGGATACACCCCAATGAGTGCAATACAAGCTAAAATTAAACTTTTATTCCCGGCTATAAAATATCATGATAGATGGAAAAATTTATCTGTAAATGATTTTGGGGGAGACATTAACTATACTTGGACTGATGATAATAAAGGATATATAAAAAAAGATCAAATAGCTCCATCTCCAAATCCCGATTACATGGTAGAAGAAAAAGGTTATAAAAACATTTCACCATTAAACTATCATCAAGTAGCTAAGATAAAAGAATTATGTGAAGAAAAGGGAATTAAATTTATGTTAATGAGTAGTCCTAGTTCTAAAAACTGGAACTATAAAAAGCATAATGGTATCGAAAGATTGGCAAATGACTTAAACATTGAATTTATTGATTTAAACTTAAAAGATGAAATTGGTATTGATTGGAATGTCGATACTTTAGACAAAGGAGATCACATCAATTATACAGGAGCTTTAAAGGTATCAAAATATATGGGAGATTATTTAAATAATTTAAATATCTTTGAAAATCATTTTGATGATCCTAATTTCAGCGATTGGAAAAAAGCTTTAGACAATTACAAAAAGCGAGCATAGCAATATGACTCGCTAAATTTTTGCCAAAATCAGTTTAATATGGTAGAATATACTCCTCGAAAAGAGGGGTTAGCAATGGAAGATACTGAATTTATTCAAGCACTTAATTATTTTTCTGCTATTGTATCTTATAATTTATCCTTAGTAGTAGAAGAGTTTCAAACTATTGATGGTGTAAATAATTATTCATATATTATCGATGAATTGTTAAAAAACATTTCTAGCACTTCAAGTATCGACATTTTGGATATGGAAAATACTAGAGTTTATGATTTATCTAGTCAAATATTAAACCTTTTATTTGGCGAATACAAAAGTAGAGAATATATTCATGATTATTTTGAAAGAGTGGTAGTGACAGGAAAAACGCCATTTGATGGATCAGTTATAATGGTTGAGGGTAAAAAGTTCATTACTGTTGGCAAAAATGATAAAGTTATGAGTATACCAACTCTTACTCATGAAGGTACACATGTAATTATTCCATACTCTTATATTAGAAACTCTCATGTATTAGACGCTTTACCAATTCTTGTTGAACTTATTACGTCTATTTTATTGGATGGAATGCATATTGGGACATCCAACTTTAACAACAGTTTGATTGTAAGAATATCTGATTTAAAAGAACAATACTTCAATGGAAGTTTATTAATACCTCAAGGTGCATCAGAAAGAGATAAATATGTGCATACATTTAAAAGACATTCTTTTTATAACTATTTAATCTCTTTTGTCTACGCAACTAATCTTTTGATTTACTACCTAGAAGATGCTCCAAGATTTATTGGAACACTTAATGATTCTTTAAAATATGACGAAAGTTTTTATGATTTACTTAAGTATTATGGTATAAACTTTACTAAAAGAGAAACTATATCTAACACAATAAAAATATTAAAAAATACACCTTAATATGCTATAATCATATTAGGTGATTTTACATGATAGATAATAAAACAAAAATAATAATTTGTCTAATAGTAGTATCTATTATTGGAATTTTTATTGGTAATAAAATTTATGATGATAATGATTATTTAGCTCTTGTTTTAGTGTGTAACCTTAATTCTAAATATACGAATTATGAAGAATCACTTGAGTTTTCTTATGTTGATAAAACACTTTATGAGTATAAAAGAAATGAAATTATGAGACCAACAGAGAAAACATCTTTAGAAGAAATAAAGAAACTTTTTAATGATCAATATAATGAATTACAAGAACACTTTAGTGATAATTTTCACTATGATGTAAAAGTTACAGATTCAAATGTACAAGCCGAAACATACATAAAAACACTTTTTAATGAGGATTTTTATAATAGTTATATCCAAGAAAAGGGAATTGATATGGACTCAAGCATTGATGAAGTAGAAGAAAAATTAAGCAGTGAGTATACATGTCAAAGAGAAAAAAGAGGTTAGTATGAAACATATCTATCTTATATCAAGCCCTAGTTACAATATTATTAATCTTGAGATAAAGAAAATTACTCAGGACAATACCAATATTACATATCACTCTTTAAATGACGTAACAATATATGATTGTATAGAAGATGCCTCTTACTTTGGCTTATTCGACGAAAATAGAATAATTGTTATAAAAGATGTTAAATACTTCGGTGGGAAGTTTGCCTATGAAGAAGAAACAAATGCCTTGTATAATTATCTATCTAACATGGATGATGCAACCACTATTATATTTATATGCGATGCTATTACTAAAACAAAAGATATTACTAAAAAGGTATTATCTTTAGGAGCAGAGTTAAGGGATCTATCAGAACTAGATATTGATACAATGAAAAGTATCTGTAATGAATACGCCAACACCAATGAATTTATTTTAGATAAAGATGCTCTTGATTTAATATTAAAAAATAGTTTAGAAAATCTTGATGTTGCTATAAAAGATATTGAGAAAATGTCGAATGTCAACAAACATATTACAGTAGATTTAGTTAATAATTATGGAATTAAACTAGAAAGTGTTGATACCTTTGAATTTTCCAATGCTGTTATAGCTAAAAATTTTCATCAAGCATTTACTTTGTTAGACAAATTATTTGCAAGTGGAGTAGATGAGTTTCAAATTTTAGGAGTACTCGCCTCAAGTTTTACTAATATGTTTATGGTGCGTGATGCTGTAAATCATGGATTAACTGATGAAGAAATAGCTAAAAAGTTAGGATACTCTGGAACAGGTAGAGTATATGTAATGAAAAAGAATAGCAAAATATATACTACAGAAGATTTAGAAAATATAATTATTGATTTATCAGAATTAGATATAAAATTAAAAACTGGTTATAATGCTAAATACAAAATAAAAGAGTTCTTACTTAATCTATAAGAACTCTTTTAATTTTTCCGTATTTTTAAAGTTTAACTTAGTAACTTCACTTAATTTATTTTGTCCAAATTTTTTTACCACACTAGCAGCAGCCTTGTCTACTTTTTCGGAAGCTCCTAGTGGAATATCAATTCCTAAGTCTGCACGCATCTTATCCATTTCTTTTAAGAATATATATCTTGAAATTATACTTGAAACAGCAACACTAAAGCATTTATCTTCAGCATGTGTCGTAAATGTTATATCGCGCTCAATTTCTTTAGCTTTAGCAATATGCTTAAAATACATTGCTGGGAAACAAAATTGATCTACTACAATATATTGATAATTGAATTTGGCTTTCTTTTTTAATTCCGTTAAAACACGATTATGTAAGATAGCTTTAACTTGATTCATATTGGTTATTCCCCATTTATTATAAGTACTATTATTTAAAATATAGGTAACATGAGGATATTCTTTTATTAGTATTGGTCCAATTTCTCTAATTTTTGCGTCACTTATTTTTTTTGAATCACGTACACCAAGTTCATAAAGCCTACTAATTTTTGACTTTTCTACGAAAGATGCAGTAACAACTAAAGGGCCAAAGTAATCACCTGTACCAACTTCATCTGAACCAATTGTCGATGCACCTTTAAATCTATCATCTTTTAATTCTTTTTCTTTTTCTTCTTTTTTCTTCTTATCTTCATCAATCTCCGATGAAATATCACGATTATTTTCTATTCTTTCAGCTTCTGTCCAAATGGATGCTTCAATGTCAGCTCCGAGTCCTTGAAACATAACTTTTCCTGATTCATAAAGAGTGATAACACAATCATATTCTTTTACTTGAAATACAGAATAGGGAGGATGTTTTTCCTCAAATCTATCAGAATAAAAATCAATCATTTTCTTTTTTAAATTATCTGATACCTTGAATACTATAGTCTGTTGTTTCATAACTCTCACCTAAGTTTAATTTTAGCATAATTTATTGCTTTTTCAAATAGATTTTATTATAATTAAAATAGGAGTTGATATATGTGATCTATGTAGATTTAATAATTATAATTTTACTTGTTTTAGGATTCTTGGAAGGTTGGAAAAAAGGACTTTTAACAAGTGTTGTTAAACTTGTATCATCAATTTTAATATTTGCACTTGCTATTATTTTAAAAAAACCTATTAGTCTAATTCTAATTGAGAATTTACCGTTTTTTTCCTTTGGAGGAATATTTAAAGATATAACAATGTTAAATATATTGCTTTATGAAGGAATTGCATTCGTAATATGTGTAATTGTTTTATCGATAATATTTAATGTTTTACTAAAATTAACTGGTATTTTAAATAAATTTATTAATGCCACTATTATCCTTGGACTTCCAAATAAAATAGGTGGTGGTGTTGTTAACACACTAAGGCTCTTTATTATCACATTTATAATAATATTTGTGTGTTCGTTAGTGCCTCAAACTAGTAAATATATTAAAGAGACAAAGTTAGCCGATGGTATACTTAATCATACACCAGTATTATCTCACGCAACCAAGAATTTAAATGAGACACTTTCAGAAATTTATAACCTTGCATCATCTATTGATAAATCTGAAAATAATGAACAAATTAATCGTGAAGCATTTGAGATAATGTTAAAGTATGGTATAGTTTCATCAGATACTGTTAATAATTTAATTGAGTCTGGTAAATTAGATGCCAAAGGGTTTGAAGAATTAGAAACAGAATATAAAAATAGTAAAGAGAATAGGTGATTATAATATGATTAAACATTTAAAAAAAGAAGAAGAATTTGAAAATTTTGTTGCATCAGGTGTAACTCTAGTAGATTTCTATGCTGATTGGTGTGGACCATGTAGAAGAATGGGGGAAGTTTTAGAAACTTTAGATGAAGTAAATATCTTAAAGATTAATACTGATGAATTTCCTGGATTGGCTTCATCATTTGGGGTTATGAGTATCCCAACTTTAATTCTATTTAACAATGGCTCTGAATCAGGCAAATTAATTGGTTTACAGAGTAAAGATGACATTTTAGAATTTGTAAATAAAAAGTAGTAGCTGTTATGGATGCATATAAAGAATTATTTGATGCTTATAGAAAGTTAGGCACAAAAGATAAAAGAATAGCCTATTTAAAAGAAGTAAAAGAAATTGAACTTTTATTAAACGAATTGTTACTTAATAACAATATTGAGCCATTAGAAAAAATAGTTGAGGATGAAAACATTCAAGAAAATATGAAAGAAAAAGAGTTTTTAGATATAAGTTATAAGAATGTATACTTCATAAAGGCTTTTCTTCTTCAGTTAATTAATGATAAGTAGTTGGTAAATTTGTGAAAGAATATATAGATACAATAAAAAATAAATTTGGCTATAAAGAAGATTTATGTGAGTTTTTAGAAAAAGTATTGCCCATCATGATTAACCATTTTGGTGATGATAAGAGGGAACAAATTCTAAAAACTTTTTCTAATGTAGAAATACATATAGAAAAAGAAAATGAAACTTATGAGGATTTTGTTCGTGAGCGATATGGACCTTCTGCTGACACATATCATCCGGTAGGAGCAGCCGGAGTACACATACCAAGAGTTCGCGCAGATGAAAACAAAAAAATTATAGAAGACCATGTCGTTTATGCTTTTAAAACAATAGGTAAGGGTTTTAGTTTTGATAATGTTTCAAATGTTTCTACGCTTATTCACGAGATGTGTCATGCCCTAAAAGGATATGGTAATTATGCGGTTGTTGGAGACCAAATAGTAAGTACAACAGGTTTTAGAAAACATTATGCAGACCTTTCTGGAAATGAAATAGAAGCTCCAGGTGAAATAGGAGTTGGACTAGATGAAGCATTCAACTGTTATGATGAGGAAGTTATAACTTCTGCCTTTTTTGGAATTGAGTATAAAGCCGGAAGTTACTCACATATAACAGATGTAATTGGTGAACTAATGGAACATGAAGATATAAGAGAAGCAGTAAGAATAGCTCAGTTTTCAAGTCCACTATTATTAGAAATTGTTTTAGGAACTGATAATTATAAACAATTAACCCAGAGTACTTACGATATTGTAACTTTTAGCTATATGAAAGACAGTGATATAGTTTCACAAGATGAAGATGAATTAATGGAAAAGATGGTAGATGAAGGCTACTCAATGGATGAAATAATGGCAAAACTCGATGAAATTTTAGCAAGTAAAGATATTTATAGCAAAATTAGTACTGCTTTTGATGCTATTCATAATATTGCTGAAAATTATACATCAGATAAATCGTTAAGTGATTTTAATAATGCCCTAATGAATGCTAATACTAAAACATTAGAAGCAATAGCAAGTAGATTAAATGAAAATAGCAATTTGGAAACTTCTTCAAAAACTTTATAGAGGGGTTATTGTTATATTCTTAAGCTTATGTTAAAATTAATGTATTAGAGGTGAAGTAAATTGGATAATACAACTCTATTTAATATTGATGAAATAACTTCTGCATTAGTTGAAACAACATTAATGGAAGTTTATGATGCCTTAAAAGAAAAAGGATACAACCCTGTTAGTCAAATAGTAGGGTACTTAGTAAGTGGAGATCCAGGCTATATTACAACTTATAAAGATGCTAGAAATAAAATCTTATCTGTTGATCGCGGTAAAATCCTTGAAGCTGTAGTAAAGGAATACGTAGAAAACTAATGAAATGTCTAGGAATGGATTTAGGAACTAAAACGCTAGGTCTTGCAACATCTGATAAACTAGGTTTAATTGCAAGTCCCTATAAAACTATAAGGTATTCATCTATTGAAGAACTTGCTGAAGAGGTTAATAGTATAATCGATGAGTTACATATCGAAAAGTTAGTTTTAGGGTATCCCAAAAATATGAATAATTCACTTGGTTTTGCTGTTGAAAGGACAAATAATTTTAAAACTTTACTTGAAAGTTTAACTGGCATGGATATAGAACTAGTAGATGAAAGACTTTCAACAGTCGAAGCAGAAAAGTATTTAATATCATCAGATATGCGAAGAGAAAACAGAAAAAAAGTAATAGATGCAGTAGCGGCTAGTATTATTCTTGATACATATTTGAGAAAAGAAGAAAGGGAAAATTAATATGAATATGGAAGATGCAAAATTTGTCGTAAAAGATGAAAATGGAGAAGAAAAAGAATTTTATAAATTGTTTACTTTTGATTCTGATGAAACAGGTAAAAGTTATATAGCTTATACAGATAATTCAACAGATGAAAAGGGAAATGTTATTATAAGAGCTAATACTTATGATCCAACAGGTGAAGATTTATCTTTAAAACCACTAACAAGTGAAAAAGAGTGGAAGGTAATTGAAAATATTTTAATATCAACCCAAGAGCAAATCCGTGAGAGTATGGCTAACGCGGCTAATGAAGGTAGTAGTGAAGATAATGAAGAAACAGGAAATACTGACAACTAATTCTGTTAGCAGTTTGCTAAAAAAAGTAGTAATAGTTTCTATTGCTATAATAGTATTGTTTATTATTTCAACATGTGTATTTTTTGTAACTTCCTTAACTCCAGTAGATTCTAAAACGGATGAAACAACTGAGTTTATTCTAGAAAAAGGGTGGGGAGTTAATAAAATAGCTGATGAGTTAGAAGCTGCCCATCTTATAAAAAATGCCTTCATATTAAAAATATATATTAAGATGAATGATTACCCAGCATTTCAAGCTGGAACCTATAGATTATCTAAAAACATGAGTGCTGAAGAGATTATTACATCACTAACAACTGGAACTAATATAGTTGAAAATACCGTCAAAGTAACATTCGTTGAAGGAAAAAGATTCCCTTACTATGTAAAAAAGATTTCTGAAAACTTTAACTACAAAGAAGAAGACATCATGTCTTTAGTTACAAGTGAGGAATTCTTGAATAAACTAATTAAAAACTATTGGTTTATAGATGAGAGCATTTTAAATAAAGATTTATACTATCCTCTAGAGGGATATCTTTTCCCAGATACTTATGAATTCAAAAAAGATGCGAGTATTGAAGATATCATTTTAAAGATGATAGATGCATTAGGCACTAAGTTAAATAATTATAAAGATGAAATAACTTTAACAAATAAGAGTGTTTCTAGTTTACTAACACTTGCTAGTATGGTAGAATTAGAAGCTGTAACGCCAGAGGACCGTGCTATGGTTGCCGGTATATTTAACAATAGACTAAAGTTAGGTATGACTCTTGGAAGTGATGTTACAACTTATTATGCCGTAAGAAAAGAAATGACTAAAAGTCTAACAAAAGTTGATTTAAACTCATGCAATGCATATAATACTAGGGGAGAGTGTGTAAGTGGTCTTCCAGTCGGGCCAATTTGTAGCCCATCACTTTCATCAATTGTAGCATCCATTACACCAAATGAAAATGACTACTATTATTTTGTTGCCGATAAAAACAACAAGGTATATCCAAGTAAAACTGGATCTGAACAAGATAAAGTGATAAATAACTTAAAATCTCAAGGTCTATGGCCTGAGTAAGAGGTGAATAAAAAATGAATGGAATTATAAAAGAAATGGAACGCTATGCTGAGGCTAACAATGTTCCAATTATTGAACATGATTCTATTGAATTTATAAGAAAATACATTAAATTAAATAAAGTAAAGTCAGTTTTGGAGCTAGGTACTGCTATCGGTTATTCGGCTATACTAATGGCTGAATGTGATAAAAGCGTTGAAGTTACAACTATTGAGCGTGATGAAAAAAGATATCGCGAAGCTGTAAAAAACGTCAATGAATGTGGGCTTGATAACCAAATTAACATCGTATTTAACGATGCACTAGAAGTAAATCTTGCTGGACATAAATATGATTTAATATTTATTGATGCAGCTAAAGGACAATATATTAAATTTTTTGAAAAATTTGAAAATTATCTAAACCCTGGTGGAATTATTATAACTGACAATTTAAAGTTCCATGGACTAGTAGAAAATAAAGAGGGAATAGAATCCCGCAATGTTCGTGGTCTTGTGAATAAAATAGAAAAGTATATAGATTTCTTAAAACAAAATGAAGATTATGTTACTAAGTTTTATGATATAGGTGACGGAATCTCTGTTAGTTTCAGAAAGAATGATGAAAATGTCAAAAATTTTGATTAATATTAATAATTTAAATGAAATAGAAGATTATAAGAAAATTGGCATCTCCAATTTTCTTTTTGCAATTGAAGACTTTTCTATAGGTTATAAGACATTCAAACTTGATGAAATACCTGAGAATTCATACATTCTTATAAATCGCGTTTTAGATTGCAATGATGTTGATAATATAAAAAAAATAAAGAATAAGTTACTGGATTTTAAAGGAATAATATTTGAAGATCTAGCTATATATAATATGTTTAGAGATAGTGATATAGAGCTTATTTGGAACCAAAATCATTTTGCCACTAACTATGAGTCAATTAACTATTATGTTACACATGGATGCAAATCTGCTGTGATTTCAAACGAATTAACAGAAGGCGAAATATTAGAGATACTATCTAAGTCAAAGCATCCTTTAGTTTTAACTATTTTAGGTAAAAACCAAGTAATGTATTCTAGACGTAACCTTTTAAGTAATTTTAATAAGCACAATAACTTGGGAAATTTTAATAATATGACTCTAGATACTCAAGGTAATAAAGAAAATTTTGAAGCAAGCGAAAATAAATATGGTACTATTTTAACAAGTGATGAATATTTTAATTATGTGCCACTAATGAGCAAAGTAAATGATGAATCAGTACTTTATTATCTTATTCTAAACAAGGATTTAAGTGTAGAGCATATAAATGATATTTTGAATGGAGTATCATTTGGCAATGATGGATTTTTAAGTAAGAAAACAGTTTATAGAATGAGTGAGTATAATGATGGAAAAAATTGAATTATTAGCTCCAGCAGGTAGCTTAGAAAAAATGAAATTCGCCTTTTTATACGGAGCAGATGCTGTATACTTTGGTGGTAAAAATTATTCTTTAAGAGCAAATGCTAAAAACTTTTCTTTAAATGAAATGAAAGAAGCTGTCGAATTTGCTCATAGTTTAAAAAAAAGAGTATATGTCACTGTGAACATTGTATTTCATAATGAGGATTTAGAAGGGTTAGAAAAATATTTAAGATATTTAAGTGAAATAAAGGTAGACGCCATTATTACAAGCGATATAAGCGTTATAAATATGGTACATACTAAAAATATAGATTTAGAAATACATATTTCTACTCAAGCAAGTATTCTTAATTATGAAACTGCTGCCCTTTATAAATCTCTTGGGGCAACAAGAGTAGTGCTTGCCCGTGAAGCGAGTTCTGAAGATATAAAAAGAATAAAGAAAGAAACTGGGCTTGAGATAGAGTGCTTTGTTCATGGCGCAATGTGCACAAGCATCTCAGGAAGATGTGTGTTATCCAATTATTGCACTAATCGTGATTCTAACCGTGGCGGATGTGCCCAAATATGCCGTTGGACATTCGACTATAAAAAAGATGGGGAAAAAGTATGCAATGAACCATTTTCAATGACACCAAAAGATTTAAATATGGTTTCTAATATTCGCGGTATGATTGATGCTGGTGTTAATTCGTTCAAAATTGAAGGAAGAATGCGTTCTATTTATTATGTTTCTACAGTCATTTTAATTTATCGAAGACTAATTGATAAGATATTAAATAACACATTAACTGATGAATATATGAATTATGCTTTAAATGTTTTAAATAGAGTTGCAAATCGTGATTCTGCACCACAATTCTTCAATTTCCTTCCTGGAGAAAACGAACAATACTATTTAGGGAGAGAAGAATTATCTAATCAAGACTTTTTAGGTTTAGTACTTGACTATAATGACGGAATTATTACTCTTGAACAGAGAAATAATTTTAAAGTAGGAGATACTGTTCAAGCCTTCGGACCTAATCACGAAACCTACTCATTTGAGATAAAATCGATTACAGATTCAGATGATGTTTCAATTGATGTAGCTAGACATCCGCAGATGATTGTTAAAATTCCATGCCCATATAAACTAGAAAAAAACGACATGCTACGTACGAAAATGTTTGACTTTTTAGGTAAAGTGTAATATCATTTTAAAAGTAGTTTATTGAATGATTATTTCTAAAAAAGAAAGAGTGATATTTTATGTCAGAAAAAAAAGAAATTAAATTAACTGCTGCAGGTTTTGCTGAAGTAGAAGAGGAACTTGCAAAGTTAAGAGAAGAAGATAGACCAAGAATAATTCAAGCAATCAAAGAGGCTCGTGCTCAAGGAGATTTATCCGAAAATGCCGACTACGATGCAGCTAGAGAAGAGCAGGCTAAAACTGAATCGAGAATAAAAGAACTTGAATATATGCTTGAACATGCAACAATTGTTAAAGAATCTAAGAAAGGTGTATGTAACCTTGGCTCAGTTGTTACAATTGAATATGTTGATGATGGAGACACTGATGAATATAAAATTGTTGGATCTCTTGAAGCTAATATATTAGAAAACAAGATATCTGATGAATCAGCAATGGGAGCTGCTTTATGTGGTCATAAAGTTGGCGATATTGTAACTATTGAAAGTCCAAATGGTGCATATGATGTAAAGATTGTTAAGATTGATTAACAATCTCTTTTCATTTTATGGGAACGTTTAAACTAACAGAGGAAGGGTTCAATAAACTAAAAAAAGAACTGGAATACTTATACAAGATAGGACGCAAAAAGAATATAGAAGAACTAAGATCAACAGCTGAGTTTGGCGATTTGCGCGAAAACTCTGAATATGATGCAGCCGTCCATGAACAGTGGCGAATTGAATCACGTATTCAAAAAATTGAAGATTATTTAGAACATGCTGAAATAATTAAAAAAACAAAAGTGAAAAGGTTGAACTAGGGAGTACTGTTACAATTCTTAATCTTGATGATAACACAAAGGAAAAAATAACAATTGTTTCCGATATCGAAGCTGATATCTTAAATAACAAAATTTCCATCTCTTCACCTTTAGGACAAAATTTGATGAATAAAATGTTAGATGAAATTGTTGGTATTGAAGGTCCATCAGGACTTTTTAGTGTAAAGATTGTTAAAATTGATTAACAATCTTTTTCTTTTCGTAAAATCTGTTGATTTAGATATTTATTTTTTGATATAATAATGATATTCGAAGGGGAAAATAAATGGAACACTACTTTACAAACAACGATAACTTAAAAAGCGAATTTCGTACTGTCGTATTTAAGTATGGGGACGAACTAACACAATTTACAAGTGACCTTGGAGTGTTTTCAAAAGATAAAATTGATTACGGGTCAAATCTTCTTATAAACACTTATTTTAAGTATGGCAAAAAGAATGTTAAAGTTCTTGATGTTGGTTGTGGGTACGGAGTCATTGGTATACTGCTTGCAAAATACATGCAGACAGATTCAACTCTAATAGACGTGAATAAAAGAGCTGTTCATCTAACGAACATAAATATTAAAAATATAGGAGTAGACGCCAAATCTTTTGAATCTAATATTTATGATGCTGTAGATGATACCTATGATGTTATTATTACTAACCCTCCGATTAGAACCGGTAAACAAACTGTACTTAAGATTTTAAATGAGGCAAGCAATCATTTAAATGAATCTGGTGAATTATGGTTTGTAATCAGAAAAGATCAGGGCGCAAAAAGTGTTATAGAAAATCTAAAAAAAACATATGAAATTGAAGTTCTTGAAAAAAGCAAAGGTTTTTTTATAATTCTTGCCAAAAAGCATTGACACTAACTTAAAATAAAGATATAATTTTAAATTGGTGGCGAATACTCCTTTTTCACGTGGAGTTCACAAAAAATTACTATAGTATTGGGGTGAAAAGATGGCATACAAAGTACAAAAATTTGGTGACCATAGAGAAAGAAGATCTTTCTCAAAAACAACTAACGCTCTTGAGTTAGCAGACTTACTTGAAATCCAAAAGAAATCTTATGACCAATTCTTAACTGAGGGTATTGATGAAGTATTTAAAGATATTTTCCCAGTTGAGTCTTTTACTGGTAAAATTTCCCTTTCTTTTGATTCCTATAGTTTTGATAATCCAAGATATGGTGTTAAAGAATCTAAAGAGAGAATGGTAACATACTCAGCACCTTTAAAAGTTCAAGCTCGTGTATTCAT
>CAYWFZ010000008.1:0-40180 GCA_964458035.1 uncultured Muribaculaceae bacterium
ATTTGAAAATATCTCTTTTAATTTGTTTCAATTTCAATTCCAACTGGGCAATGGTCACTTCCCATTATTTCATTGTAGATATAACTATCCTTAATTTTGTCAATTAATATTTTAGATACAACAAAGTAATCTAAACGCCACCCTGCATTGTTCTCTCTAGCATGAAACAAATAACTCCACCAAGAATATTTTATTTCATCAGGATGAAAATATCTAAATGTATCAATAAAACCATTAGCAAGTAAGTTAGTAAATTTATCTCTTTCTTCAATAGTAAATCCTGCACTTCGTAAATTCGATTTAGCATTTTTTATATCCATTTCTGTATGAGCAACATTTAAATCGCCACAAAGAATTACTGGTTTTATTTTTTCGAGATCTTTTATATATTTTAAAAAGTCATCTTCCCATGTCATTCGATAATCTAATCGGACTAATTCTTTTTTAGAATTAGGAACATAAGCATTTATCAAATAAAAATCAGAATATTCTAAAGTAATCAATCGTCCCTCATGATCATGTTCATCAATTCCCATTCCAAATGTTACAGTTAAGGGTTCGATTTTTGTGAATACTGCTACTCCTGCATATCCTTTCTTTTCAGCTGGGTTTAAATACATCTTATAGTTTTCAGGAATAAAAGGTATCTCGCTTTCTTCACACTTTACTTCCTGCAAACAAATTATATCAGGTTTTAGAGTATTAATTGATTCTTCAAAACCTTTTTTTACTACTGATCTATAGCCAGCAACATTCCATGATATTATCTTCATACTTCTTCTCCTTATATGTTAATTATACCATATTTAAGATAATGATTTCCTTTTAATAACAACATATTTTATGACTCAAATTTATAATACAAAAATGTATTTAAAGATTGTTAATAATTACTATTTTTTAAACAATTAAAAAGAGATATTAATTTGAAAATATCTCTTTATTTTTTTGTAGTCTTTTATCATCTGGATTTATGCTAAGTGCACGATTGATATAAAATATTGCTTCATCTTTCATTCCTAAATAATAATAACTTATTGATAGTAAATCATCTATCGTTGAATCCCAACAGAACACTTCATTAATATAAATCATTTCATTTTTTAAAATGCATTTAGCTTTTAAGCAATTTTTTATTACTTCGAAATAGTTACCACGATTATATTCAAGTAGAGCAAGTTCTACATACCCCTCTCTTTGATTAGGGCTTTCTTCTATTGCTTTATCTAGCCATAGTTTTGCTTCTTCTATTCTATTTAAATTAAGATAACATCTTGATATATATCGCATTGATGCAGATCTTTCTTCCTTCCAAGTAGAAGTTGGCAGACTTAAATGTTTTAATAAAGTTTCAATTGATTTATTCCATTCTTTATAATACATATACTCTCGGCCTAGATAATGCATATTTCTATCATTGGTTGGATCTTCTTTAACAGATAATTCTAGAAGTGGTAGATAACTTGATCTTGATTTTGTTTTGTCAGGGTAATGGTTAAGAACTATATCAGTATTTACATTAACTATTTCATTTTCTAAGTCACATTTTAATACTTCATGTACTGGATGAATCCATTTGTAGTGATGTCTATCATGTATTTTCTCATATAGGAATGTTACGATTGGTTTATTATTTTCATCTAATGCCCAATTATATTTATAACGCATTCTATTTGATTTTCCCCAAGAATCTTCTAGTTTTTTTCTCCACCCTTTATTAAGTACTTCATCTAAGTCTGTACACACACATATATCTGTATCATCGGGAACTAATTCTAAACTTTTATTTCTTGCTACATCAAATCGCCAAGGTGTTATTATTTCTTGAGTAACTTTTATACCATGACTTTTTAATTTATCAATGGTATCATCTGTTGATCCTGTATCAAGTACATATATTTCATCAGCTTCCTTCATTGATTCATACCATCTATCAACGAATGCACTTTCATTTTTAGATATAGCGTATACTACTATTTTTAATTTATTCGTCTCCACATCTACAACAATTTCCTCTAGGACCTGTTGCTCCGGTTGCACCAATTGTTCCAGTTGCTCCAGTTGGTCCTGTTTGACCTGTTGGTCCGATAGGTCCTGTTGGTCCAATTAAACCTTGAATTCCTTGTGGTCCAGTTTCTCCGTCTACTCCGTCGTATCCTTTAGGTATTACAAAATCTAATACGTGGTTTGGTGCTCCAGTTACATCAGTAACTGATGCATTAGTTCCAGCATCTCCAGTAGTAGTATTTCTAATAGTTAGAGTATCACTTGCGCCAGTTGCGCCTGTTGCTCCAGTTGCTCCTGTAGACCCTGTTGCTCCTGTTGGCCCTGTTGGTCCTTGAGGTAATACTAAATTAAGTACAAAATTAGGAGCAGCTCCAGTAATTGTTGCTGATGCATTTGGTCCTGTTGTAACTGTTCCTATAGTAAAGTTTGCTCCAGGTCCTGTTGCTCCTGTAGACCCTGTTGCTCCTGTTGCTCCAGTTGGTCCCGTTGGTCCAGTTATTCCAGTAGCTCCAGTTGGCCCTGTTGGTCCTGTTTCTCCAACTAGTCCTTGGATTCCTTGAAGTCCAGTTGCGCCTGTTGCGCCTGTTGCTCCTGTTGGCCCTGTTGGTCCAATTTCCCCTGTTAACCCTTGAATTCCTTGAAGTCCAGTAGCACCTGTTGCACCTGTTGCTCCGGTTGGTCCTGTAATTCCAGTAGCGCCTGTTGGTCCTGTTGGGCCTACGTTACCTGATACTCCTTGAATACCTTGAATTCCTTGTGGACCTGTTGCACCCATAAGACCTTGTGGCCCTTGGATACCTTGAATACCTTGTGGTCCAGTAGCACCTGTTGCTCCAGTAGCACCTCTAGGTCCTGTTGGTCCCGTTGGTCCTACACATGGATTACAGCAAGTGTTACATTTTCCACATGTACAATTATTATTCATTTTATTCATTCCTTTCTAGTATAATTTATGAAAGTAATGAATTTTTAGTATATGCTTTTTTATCATGAAAAAAACACATTTACATGTGTCTTGGTTTACTTTCAGTTTGAACATCACTTAAACCATACTCAGGAAATCTTTTTAAGTATGAATCAAGCTTAGCACTATAATTGTTATTTGCTTCATTTCTCATATCAAAATCTAATTGATTTATTTTTCCGCTTTGAAATAAAATTCTGGTATTATCAATTAACACTTTTGCTCCTTGCTTCGTTTTAGCAGGGTTTTCATCCCATTCTACTTGAATTGAATAATCGGTATTTAAATCAGACTTTGCTATTAAGGCTTCTAGTTGATCTGCTTTTTCAAGTACGCTCATTTCTTCAAGTCTCTTCATTTATCATCACCTAATACAATTTTAGCATTTAAGCAAGCAAATAACAAGATAAATGATTTAATATCGTATATTTAAACTATTTTCTGAATCATTATAACGGTCTTCAAATTTTCCTTTTTTAGAAATTAACATTAGCATTCCTAAACCAACAATAACCATTATTACTGAAACAATTTGGGCCACCCTAAATCCACCTAACATAAGAGCGTCTGTTCTTGATGTTTCAATAAAAAATCTTAATACTCCATATACGATAAGATAAGATGCTGTCATTGTTCCAACTTTAGTATATTTTCCTCTTCTTACAAAAAGTAAGATAACAAAGGCAATTAAACATACTACTGATTCATATAAAAATGTTGGAGTATAAACAACACCATCTATTTTCATTCCTTCAATTATAAAATCTGGTATCATTAGTTTTTGTAGCATAGCTTCCGATGTTGCTATACCGTGAGCTTCTTGATTAAAAAAGTTTCCCCATCTTCCAATCGCTTGTCCTAGTAGTAAAGGTACAGCTATGAAATCTAATATTCTTACAAGTCGAACCTTATATTTTTTGCAATAAAATAATATAGTTAAAAAACCAAAGATTAATCCTCCATGAATAGCAAGTCCCCCATTCCAGACCTTTAGAATCTCCATTGGATCTTTTATATAATCTTGAATATTAAATACTACATAATAAAGTCTTGCTCCAATTATTCCCATTATCAATGCCCAGAAAAGCATGTTGAAAATAAATTCTCTTTGTACTCCAAATCTTTCAGCTTCATTTTGTGAAAGAAATAATACCACAAAACACGCGATAAGTATAAGCACTGAATACCATCTAATCTGCATAAATCCTAAATCTATTAATACTGGATTCATCATATCACTCTCCTATCATTAATTATAATGTATACATAGAAGTATTTCAATTATAAAAAGAAAGAGCAATTGTAAAACAATTGCTTTTAATGTTGATAACCATATATTTGTCAACATTATTTATTTAATATTTTATTTAGATATTGTCCTGTGTATGATTCTTTTACTTTAGCTACTGCTTCTGGTGTTCCGGTTGCTACAATCTTACCTCCGCCATCTCCACCATCTGGTCCTAAGTCAATAATATAATCAGCTACCTTTATAACATCTAGGTTATGTTCAATTACAATTACTGTATCGCCATTATCAACTATTCTTTGTAAAATAACTAACAATTTTTTAATGTCGTCAGTATGCAATCCAGTTGTAGGTTCATCAAGAATAAATACGGATTTACCTGTTGGCTTTTTTTGTAATTCTTTAGCAAGTTTTACTCGTCCTGCTTCTCCTCCCGAAAGAGTTGGAGCTGACTGACCTAATTTAACATAAGAAAGACCCACATCGATAAGTACTTGCAATTTGTTTTTTACTTTAGGTACTGATGAAAAAAATTCGAATGCTTCTTCAACACGCATATCAAGTACTTCGCTTATGTTTTTACCCTTAAACTTTACATCTAAAGTTTCTGAGTTAAAACGTGTACCATGACAAACATCACATGGAACATAAACATCAGGTAAGAAGTGCATCTCAATTTTTCTTACTCCATCACCCCAACAAGCTTCACATCTTCCTCCTTTAACATTGAACGAGAATCTTGATTTATCATAACCTCTAATTTTTGATTCTTTCATTTCTGCGAAGACATTACGAATATCATCAAATACACCTGTATAAGTTGCTGGATTACTTCGTGGAGTTCTTCCAATTGGATCTTGTGTAATTTGGACAACCTTGTCAACTAACTCTAATCCATTGATACTTTTATGTTTACCAATTGTTACTTTGGAATCATATACACTTGCTTGAAGAGAACTACAAAGAATAGAATTAACTAAAGATGATTTCCCTGATCCTGATACGCCAGTGACACAAGTTAAAGTTCCCAATGGGAATTTAACATTAATATTTTTTAAGTTATTTTCTTTTGCTCCTTTTATGGTAATATATTCTCCGTTACCTTTACGACGTTTAGATGGAACTTCTATTTTATATTTTCCCGAAAGGTAACCGCCCGTAATTGAGTTTTCACATTTCATTACTTCTTCTGGATTGCCTGCAGCAACAACATATCCTCCATGTTCACCAGCTACTGGACCAATATCAACCAAGTAGTCCGCTTCTCTCATTGTATCTTCATCATGTTCAACTACAATTAAGGTATTTCCTAAATCACGCATATTTTTTAAACTATTTATTAATCTATCATTGTCTTTTTGATGAAGACCAATGCTTGGTTCATCAAGGACATATAATACTCCCGTTAAACGAGAGCCAATCTGAGTTGCAAGTCTAATTCTTTGAGCTTCACCACCAGATAATGTTCCAGCTGAACGGCTTAATGTTAAATAAGATAGACCAACGTTGTCTAAAAATTCTAAACGTGATTCAATTTCTTTAACAAGAAGATTACTAATTTCCATTTGAGTTTTTGTTAGCTTTAGATTAGCAAAGAATTTTCTTAAATCCTTAATAGACATATTAGTTACTTCCCAGATATTTTTATTACCTACTAAGACATTTAAAACATTGCTCATTAAACGAGACCCCTTACATACTGGGCACTCATTTTCTACCATATATCCATCTATCCAATCACGAATCCACCCTGATCCTGTTTCAATATATCTTCTTTCAAGATTATTAACAATTCCTTCATAAGATTCAGTAGTGTATCTTTTATTACCATTTTTGGAAGTGTATTCAAAGTTAAATTCCTCATCTGTTCCGAATAGTAAGATATCTAATTTTTCTTTCTCTAACTCACCTATTGGTTTTGTTAAATCTATATCTAAATTTTTGCTTAGTGTGAACAAACGATTTGTTTCTATATTATTATCAATAGTTATTGTTTTTATTCCTCCATCTAAAACAGATAAACTTTTATCAGGTATTAATAAATCAAGCGAGATATGTTTGGTAATACCCAAGCCTTTACAAGATGGACAAGCGCCATATGGGGCATTAAAAGAAAATATTCTTGGCTCAAGTTCAGGAAGTGAAAAGTCACATTTTGGACACGCATAGTTCTCACTCATTAATATTTCTTTATCACCAATTATATTAATTAATACTTTTCCATCAGCCATCTTTGTCGATGTTTCAATAGCTTCAAATAAACGGCTTCTCTCTTCTGGTTTTAAAACAATTCTATCTACTACTACTTCTATATTATCTTTTTTATTCTTCTCTAGAATTATTTCACCTGATAAATCTTGAATTTCGCCATTTACTCTTACACGTGTAAATCCTTCTTTTCTTAAATTATCAAATAGATCTTTATGTGTTCCTTTTTCTCCATGAACAACTGGCGCTAGTACCTCAAGTTTTGTTCCCTCATCATAAGTCATTATTCGATTAGTCATTTCTTCAACACTCTGACTAGTTATTGGTTCATGATGATTAGGACAATAAGGTGTTCCAATTCTTGCAAATAAAAGTCTTAGGTAATCGTATATTTCTGTTACGGTTCCAACTGTTGAACGAGGATTGTTATTAGTTGTTTTTTGATCAATTGATATAGATGGTGATAAGCCTTCAATTGAATCAACATCGGGCTTTGACTCTCCACCTAAAAATTGTCTAGCATAAGCAGATAAACTTTCAACATAACGTCTTTGTCCTTCTGCATAAATTGTATCGAATGCTAAACTACTTTTCCCTGAACCCGATACCCCAGTCATAACTATTAGTTTATTCTTAGGAAGTTCTAGAGAAATGTTTTTTAGATTATTTTCTCTAGCTCCTTTAATTATTATTTTATCCATACTATCACCCGCTTAATTTCTTTAATATTTTACCACAATATTTTCTTTTTAAAAGTATAAATTGTTACCTATTAATTATATCGTACGTATGTTCTTAAATCAACACTTTTCTTTTTAACTTGAATATAATTAACAAAATTGTTATTATAGTAGGAATTGAAAAGAGGGGTATCTATGTCTTACAGGTCATGGAATAAAATTCAATTGTATAAGCATTTAAAAGCAGCTGAGAAAATTGGAGATAAAATTGATATTGAAATTATAAAACAATTAATTGATGATACAATTAATCCATTTGATTCTGAATGCTATTCAGGTGACTTAGATTTTAAAAACAATTTCTTAAAAGAATACGCATATTATCTACCCTATATTGAAGATTTTTCTAAAACCTCTTTACTTGAAGAGAATATATCTTCTTCAATTTATATTCCTCTTAAATCACAACTTGATTTTCTTAATGACTTTTTTTCTAACACTACACCTGAGTGGAAAAAATTATTTGACGGTATATACAAAGAAAGAAAAAAGAACTTAAAGGTTTCAAGTTCTGGTAATTATTCAGTATATTTAAGTTCTATAGATTATTCCTATATATCGATAAATAAAAACATGATGATTGAAGACTTATTTAATTTAGTACATGAATATACTCATACAATAGTTGATAGAATTAATTATAGATTTAGCTATAATTCTCACTATCCTTTTATTGAACTTCCATCTATGTGCATGGAAATAATTTCCGCTTTATATATGATGGATTATTATCTAGATATCAGAAATGATGTTCAAGAATACTTAAAAGAAATATTGAATATTGTAATATGTTATGCAAGAAATATAATAGATATAAGCAATAATATAAAAAGTGGTGCTAATGAAGAGCAAAGTTTACTTCATGATATGACATATGTTATACCTTTTATTCATATCTTTGAACTATTTTATCTGTATTTAGAAGATAAAGAGAAGTGGTTTTACACACTCAATAAAATAATAAATATGCCTGTATCAAATAACTATTTAGATGAAATGAAAAAGTTAGGATTAACTCCTAACAAAGATTTAGATAGATATATTAATGATTTAAATAATCATCTAACAATTTAAACATTTCATCAGCACTGTTAAGTGTACATATTTTATTCTTTATTTTAGCAGAGCCTTCTAAACCTTTTACGTACCATAATGCATGACTTCTTATTTCTAAAAGTGCAGCTTTTTCTGACTTATCTTGCATTAGATAAGAAAAGTGTTTTTTTAGCATCGCAATTTTTTCTTGAGGTGATACGGGAGTTGGTGTAATTTCTTTATCTAGATATTCAACAGTTTCTTTTATTAGCCAAGGATTTCCTAAAAGACCTCTACCAATCATTACGGCGTCACATCCCGTCTCATCTAGCATTTTTTTTGCTAGATAACAGCTTGTGACATCCCCATTACCAATAACAGGTATTGAAACGCTTTCTTTAACTTTCTTTATTATGTTCCAGTCAGCCTTGCCTGAATACCCTTGCGAACGAGTTCTTCCGTGTATAGCAATTGCACTTGCACCAGACTCCTCAATAATGCGTGCGACCTCTACAGCATTAACACTTGATTCATCCCAACCACTTCGTATCTTTACTGTTACGGGAACACTTACAGACGCAACTACAGATTCAACTATTTTTCTAATCTTCTCCGGATTTTTTAAAAGAGAAGAACCAGATTCTGAACGAACAGCAACTTTAGGAACAGGGCACCCCATGTTTATATCAATGATTGCAGGATGAAATTTTTTCTCTATAATTTTTGCAGCCTCGCTTAACACCTCTGGAGATCCTCCAAATATTTGGATTGCTACTGGCATTTTTATATTTTCTATTCCATTTAACATGTCAAAAGTTTTTTTATTATCTCTTACAATTGCTTCTGCGCTGATTAATTCAGTAACTGCATATCCACAACCAAGACTTTCTACAATTCGCATAAATGATGGATCTGAGATTCCTGCCATTGGCGCTAGAACTACTCTATTTTTAATTTCAACATTTCCAATATTCCACATATGCTTCACCTACGTGAATTATAGAGTAATAGATTATTATTGTCAATTATTATTCATACTTTAAACAATCTATTATTTTTAATTTTTTTGTTTTTCTAATTGGCAAGTAGGACCCAATGATTGATAAAGAAACACTTATACTTAAAAGTGTAATTAAAAGTTTTGAGTTAATGAGTAATATATTATTCATCCCTGTTAAATTTGTTAATAAATTATTGATAGGTATACTTGAAATTTTGCAGATAATATAACTTAAAACACTTGCTATAATACCTATAAGAATATTTTCAAAAAGAAATATATTTTTTACATGAAAATTAGATAAACCCAGAGACTTAAAGAGACCTATTTCTTTAATTCTTTCTAAGACAGATATATATGAAATAATACCAATCATTATAGTTGATACAAAAAGTGAAATGGTGCTAAAACTTAATAAAACTATAGTTATTCCATTCATAAGCGTTTTTGATAAACTCTTAATTGTTGATGAATAATCTGTATATTCAATATATTTATAATTATTTAAATGAGCGAGCACATTCTTTTTACTTTCATAATCTTTTGGGTATAGTGAAATATTTAATGGAATCTGTTTTGGAAATACACTCACAGATAATAACCCGCTTAGAGTATTTAAGTATGAATCTTCATTAACTGTAGCTATACCTACTACTTTATATTTTTCTTTTTTTATTTTTATTTCTTTATTTAATATTTCATCATAGGAAAACTTATCTCCACTAAGCTTTAAAATACTTAGTATATTTTCATCAATTGTATTATCCGTTGTAATTAGTAGTAAATCATTTTTGTATTCTATATTATGTCCCTTTATTATTTCTAATTCCGTTATTTCTTTGTCACTTATATTTATAACCTTATCATTTATTAAGTAAGTGTTAATTTGATAGTTTAAAAATTCTTTAATTTTTGATAAAGAACTAACATATTCGGAATCTAACTTATTGAGATGTTCAGTTTCTTTTTTATAAATAAATTCGTCCTTATATTCCTTTGTTTCTTCAAAGATATTATTTAATTCATTGTCTAAATTGGTGCTGGTTTCTGAAATGTATATTGGATACTTACTTAAACTATTCTTTTCTTCTAATTCCATACTTTTATTAAAGCCAGAGGAGATTCCTAGAACTAAACAAAGAGATATTAAACCTACACTAAAGGCAATAACAGAAAGTATATTTCTTTTGTATTTACTCATAAGATTCTTAATTATTATATTTAATATTTTTAACTTCTTTATTTTAACTTTTGGTAATTTCTTTTCTTCACAAATATTTTCTTCAAGTTTATTAGTGTCATTTATTATAAATCCATCTTCTAAGGAGATTATTCTATCTGAATAAAGTTCTGCTAGTTCTTTATTATGCGTTACAACTATTACTAATATTTCAGAAGATATACTTTTTAAGAACTTCATTATTGTATGACCTGTTTTTGTATCCAATGCACCTGTTGGTTCATCACATAGAAGTATTTTAGGATTATTACTAATACTTCTTGCAATTGCGACTCTTTGTTTTTCTCCTCCACTTAAGTTTTTTATCTTTTTACTTTTTTTATTTGATAGATTAAATTGTTCTAGTAATTCTTCTATATAAATATTTTTGTTGATAAGTTCAATGTTATCAACAATATTTAAATAATCAATTAAATTATAATTTTGATAAACGAATCCGACTATTTGATTATGATATTTGTCTATTTCTTTTCTTTTTAATTTGGTAATGTCAGCACCATCAAATAATACCGAACCACTAGTTGGTTTATCTAAGCCACCTATAATATTTAAGAGAGTTGTTTTTCCACAACCCGATGGGCCAAGAATTGATACTAATCCATTTTCTCCAAAATTTAAATTAATATTATTTAAGATTAAATTATTACTTCCTTTATACTGCATGCTTATGTCTTTTAAAATTAACATATGCTCTCCTTTCAGTACTGCATGTGGCATATTATAACTTAAAGAAAAGAAAAAAAACAGAGTAAATTTACTCTATTTTTTGATGTCATTTTTATAATATTAAAAATCTGTTATTCTATTTCCTTTAACGATATATGGTTTATCAGCAATCTCTAACATAGGTGTATCGCTTATACTATCCGAATAGGCTTCCATTACTTCGACATTTTTATATTTTTTATTTAGACGTTTAATTTTTTCACGACCATAGCAATTAAGCCCATTAAATTTACCCGTATGCTTATCAACATCACTTGCTATTAAATCTTTTACCTTAAGTTCTTTGGTAATTGAAGCTAATAAAAACTCTGGAGATGCTGAGATAATAATGTCATTCTCATGATTTTTTGCTTTATAAAAATCTTTTATATAACATTTATGTGAATCCCAAAAAGTTTCAACTAAAGAATCTACTTCTGGTATTACATTTAAGAATGAGAATATTTTTTCTTTGAATTTTGTTTTAGTTTTTATTTTTAATTTATATAGGATAGCGTTCCATATTATAGTTGGTATAAATTTAATTACTTTTGGATATTTCATCATACAGTAAAAGAAAAAATCTGTTGATGAATCACCTTTATAAATTGTATTATCGAAATCATATAAATTTACTTTCATAGTATCACCTATTTTTTATCGTCATGTTCAAATAGTATATCTGTTTTTAAAACCAATATTATAAATAATATCAATAGGCATCCATATAATAGCATACTTATTTTTTTGTCTCCTAATGTGTAGAATATCGAAACTGTTGCAAATAAAATATTAATTCCATACATGATAAGTACTGACTTTCTAACTGATTTGGTTCTTTTTAGGAATTGATGATGAAGATGTTGTCTGTCTGCAGCTGAAACACTTTCTCCTTTAATAATTCTTCTTAAGATAGCTAGTGCTGTATCGAGTATTGGTTCAAATAATAATAGTAATGGAATTATAAGTGATGTAATCGTTGCAGTTTTAAATCCTAAAAGGGCGATTATTGAAATAATAAATCCCAAGAACATACTTCCAGCATCTCCCATAAAGATAGAAGCTGGGGCAAAATTATAAACTAAGAATCCTAGGCAAGATCCAATCATGATAAGACACAATATTACATCTAACCCTCCCAAGCGATTCATGATATAACCAATTATAGCGATAGTAATAAAATATATTGTTGAAGTTCCCGTTGCAAGTCCGTCTAATCCATCGACAAAGTTAATAGCGTTCATGATTGCAACTATAAATACGACAGCTAACGGGTATGCAAACATACCAAATTTAAATTGAATACCAAATATTACCATATCATTGAATGCAATATTACCATAAAAAACAACGATACAGGCGGCTATTATTTGCCCTAAGAATTTGTAAGATGGTTTAAGGGAGTTTATATCATCACACATACCAACTAATATTATGATAAAACCACCGATTAACACAGATAACATTTGAGTTGTTTTTGGTGCAAACAACATATAGCCAATCAGAAAAGCTAAGAAGATAGCTAATCCCCCTAAGCGAGGCATAATTTTGTGATGCACTTTTCTTTTGTTATCTGGCTTATCTACAGCACCTATGTGAAAAGCAATCTTTTTTACTAATGGTGTTAAAATTACACCGGATACAAAACATACTAGAATTATTAAAAATATATTATAGTTATTTACTGTCAATTTAAATATATTCATACAATCACTCCTATAAATAATTATACACTAGTTCAAAGTAGAAGTAAAAAAAAACACGATAGTTCGTGTTTATTTACTAAATGGTGATCTGTATGGGATTCGGACCCATGTATGTAACCTTGAGAGGGTTATGTGTTAAACCACTTCACCAACAGACCAAACTAAATAAATTACATTAAGAGTATAACAAACTTTATTTATTAATACAAGAAAAAAATAGCCGAAGCTATTTTATATGCCTAGAATAATTAAATCATCAATTGAAGATTTAACAATATTAACAAAGGTCTTTATTTCAATCTTATTGATTAACTCTTCTAGGACTTTTCTTTCAATTATGACTAAGTCTGGTCTTTTTATAATAATCTTTCCAACTGATTCAGACAAACCAATTGTATTATAGTAATCAAGTACTTCTCTAACACTGTTTTCTGTTAGAGTCATTATATCCAAGATATCTTTAGGGATGTTACTTAATATATAGTCATAGTCCATATTAGTTACACCATATTCTTTTATGTATTCTATCATTTAATATCACCCCAATTAATATAACCAGTTTTACTCTCTTTATAGACTTTAGTAATTATTAATTTATTTAAATCATCAAGATTAGATAAATCAATATTGCTTATTTCTTCTATTACTTTTAACTTATGATCTAATGACCCCATTTTTAATAAATTGTAATTTGTATTACTAGCACTAAAGAATAGGTCTAAATCAATGTTATATTTTTTCATTATTTCAACATTATCAATTAATAAAGATGGTTTTATTGATAAAGTCTTATAACATCTGTTAACAACATCCTTTTTGTTTGCACCAAGCTTTTCTAGGTAGTCTAAAGTGTAATCTAAGGTTTTAGAATCTATTGTCATGAAAATTGGATTCCTTTTTATAAGAGTTACATAATTAACATTTATTGATTTAAGTAATTCTAAGTTATTCATAAAGTCATTGTATTTTGGCTTATAATATGTATTCATTTTGCATAAGAATACAGTTGGTATTTTGTTAACAATTAATTTTAATAGCGGTATATTTACTATATCGTTTTCATCTCTTATGCTATTAACTACATTTATAATAGACTCTTCTGTTGCAAATAATAATATTACAAGTCTTCCAATAATGTTATCTTTTTCAATGAAGTGAAGTATTCCACCATTTTCAGCCTTATTCTTTTTAATAATTTTATAGGTTTTTTCAACTTCTTCAACATTACATTTTTTTAGTTCACTTAATAGTATATTTGGAATTTCTTTTGTTTTAATATCTAATTTTTTTAATATTTCTTTTATTATTGGATCCATCTTTGGTCTCCTTATCATCTGAATGTCAAAAATTGGAGCATTTCTTTTTTTAGCTCTCATTAAGTTAATATTTAAATCATTAATATACTTCATTATTACTAACATGTTTTTATCGTAGTTGTTTTTATCGTAGTCGTAGACAACAAGGCTTACCATTTCTAAATCATTAATTAGGAAATTACTGTTAATTTGCTTTTGTAATTCAAGTAATCTTGCTTCATTTGTGTCTTTATCAATAACATCTGGATTAAGAGACTTTATCTTTTTATCTAAACATTTTTTAAATACATTAATAGCATCTAAATGCTCCTGAGTTAAACGTACATTCAAATTATATTCTTTTTTTCCAATAAGAAGATCTCTGGCACTGCGAACATTTAATTTAAAAGTGTCTTCGTTTTTTACATTTGCAATTTTGGATATTTCATTAATCATCTCATCGGTAACTTCATAAAAATTATTTTCGTTTTCGTTTATTCTAGCCAATAAATCTTTGATGTTTATATTATCAATTAATAATTCATCTTTGGTGATAGTAGATAACTTAGACAACTTATCTTCAATAATTAAAGATAATAATTTTTTCCCCTCATCCATTCTTATTCAACTCCTAATTTATCTTTTCTTGTGTGTTCTTTTTCTCTTCTAATAGTTTATATTGTTCGTTTAATTTTTTCAAGATATTTATTGCTTTTTGATATTCTTGACCACCAATATCTAATGATGATACTGTTTCAAGAGTTTCAAATATTGGTTTTAAAACTGCTAGCTCTTTTAAATCTATTGCTTGTTCTCTTGAATTAGTTATAGCTTCGATTTCTGAAAGAGATAAATCAATGTATTCTTTAAAACTGCTTTCACTTATACCATTTTCTAGTGAATTATAATAGAAATCTAAGCGTTCATTTTTTATAGCTAAAGCCTCATAATATGCTACATCATGAATTGGATTTATATTTGATATTACCGAGTTAATAATAATATTTAATTCTTCTCGGTCATCCTTGTTACCACATTGCGCAAATCTATCTAAAAGGTTAGATGCAATAATAACTGCAACAATGTTTGTCATTATTGTTTTATTAATTCCCGTAGTTATGCTTAGATTTTCGGCAATAGTTGGTATTGTATCAATATCAACTTCTTCATTTTCTAAAGACTTTTTAATAGTTTCTTTTACCGTCTCATCCTCTAAATATGGAATTATTTTTTCATATTCACGAGACACAATTAAACTCAAGTTTATATCTTCATCTTCTACTGCTTTATTATTTTCTTTTGCTATATAATCAAGTATTTTCCATTTATCTTCATCTGGCAAGCCAATTTCTGACATTACTTTAGATATTTCATTTATTTCTGAAAAAGGCTCTTCAAAGGATTCTTGTTCAAATAAAGTAATGTATTTTTTATATAAAGATATTTTTTCATTAAACATCTGAGCTTGATTGGTTCCAATGCTTATAAAATCACATATGTATTTATTAATTATGTTTGCAATACTTTCATAATACTCATCAACTTTGCCCATCATATATTCAATCGAATCTTTATTTTGACCAACATATGTTAAAAGTAATCTTATATCGCTTTTCTTTAATTTCATTAAGTCATGAGCATTTATTTCCTTATCTGTGGAGATATTGTAATGTGCAAGAATATTTGTTATTTCATCAATTTTAGAATTATCAAGATTGGCAGTAACTCTACTACCAGATAATAACTCGATACGATTCTTTAATTCACTTAAAAAAGCTTTGATACTACTTCTAGCTTCTGGTGTTCCCATTATCTATACCTCCTATTATTATAAATTATAGCAAAAATGCAAGAGTGTGTAAAGAAATACCCTTCATTTTTGAAGTTGTATTTTAGTTTTTTATGTGCTACTATTAAATAGTAGGAATGGTGATAACATGAATACTAGTATTAAATTATTTGATGCAAATAATAAATTGGTCCCAAATTTTGATGAAGAAATTGAAAAAATATTAATAAGTGTTCATGGAGAAAACTACTATGATACTGATGAAGAACTTGTTAATACAAATGAGATTCCCGTTCAAGAAGAGGCGACTCAAGAAGTTAAAGAAGAGAAAACTCAGGAAGTTAGTAATAAGAGTAATAAAAAAATATCATTTAAAGATTTTATACCAGTGTTATTTTTTATTTTAATTTTTATAGTAATAGTTATAGCTGGATATTATTTTTTAAACACGGTTGATTTAATGAGTTTTATTGGACACTAAAGTGTCCTTTTTTATGTTATAATTTAATTGGTGATTGTGGATGGACTTAAGTAAGATAGAAGTAGAAATAAATCCTGATTATACGATGAAAAAACGAATTAATGGTAATCTATATTTGTCACAAGAAGAAATAGATATTTTAAAATCATTTAATGTTAATTATTCTAAGTATAATTCTTTAAGTGATCTGATATATGAACTAGAAACTCTAGAAGAGGAAGTAAGTGACGATGTATTAAGCAATATAATTGATGTATTATCCGAGAGGAATTATTATGAAAATTTTAAAAAATAAACATTGATTATCAATAATTATATGTTATAATTAAATAAAGAAAGGCTATGGTAATATGGGTGTTGTTTTAAGACTTGATCGAGTTATGGCTGATAGAAAGATATCACTTAAAGAACTTGCGCAAAATGTTGGTATTACAGAAGCTAATATGTCTAATTTGAAGACAGGCAAAGTTAAAGCAATAAGATTTTCAACTCTAGAGAAAATATGCAGTACTCTTAAGTGTCAGCCAGGAGATATTTTAGAATATAAGGAAGACGATATTAAAGGTCTATTATAAAAAGCAACTTAATTGTTGCTTTTTTCATTGAATATTTTAAACTCTCTTGGTATTTTTGCGTTAAATTCCATTGTTTCGTGTGTTATGGGATTTTCTATTACTAGACGCGAGGCATGCAAACAAATTCTCCTTAAGGGATTCTTTGTTGAACCATATTTCTTATCACCAATTATTGGGTGATTAATTCCTTGCATAGCTACTCTTATTTGATTTTTTCTGCCTGTTTCAATTTGTATTTGCAATATTGAATAATTTTTTGTCCTTTTTATACAATTATATTTAGTAATTGCAAGTCGTCCTTTATCTTTTGATGTTCTAATGGTTAGAAGAGTTTTTGTTTCTGTTAAGTATTCTTTGATCGTATCACTTTCTTTTTTTACGTTTCCCTCAACTACTGCATAGTATTCACGTGTTTTAGCAAGAGTATTCCAGTTATCTTGAAGCATCTTTTTTAAATGTTCGCTTTTAGCAAATAGAACTATGCCTGATGTGTCTTTATCTAGACGATGTACAATAAATATCTTATTATTCTTATTTTTCCTTTTTTCATATTCGTATACCTTATGATAAAGTGTATTAATCTTTTCATCTTTAGTTGCGATTGTTAAAAGATGAGCAGGTTTATTAACAACAATCATAGTTTTATCTTCATATATTATATCTAATTTATTTGCAGCCATAGTTAATCTCTTTTCATTAAAATAAGTAGAACTAGTATACCACTATTTATAAGAATCATAAAACGGATATCGTAGTCTTTTTTCTTTTTCTCAGTTTTATCTGCATTTGGTTTGTTTTCTTGTACTTCAATACTATTTTTACAATATGGATCTATAATATTTGGGTATGTCCATATACCAATTCTTTTGGCGATTGATGTCTTCTCTATTTCACAAAAAGTTGAAATTTTTGAATAGTAATTAATAATATTATCTACATATGAGTATCCCCTGCTTAATAAATCTTCTTGAAAAAGTTTTCCATCAAGATAAAGATACACAAGGGTACGGTTATATTTATCTAGTTTTACTCCTTCATACTCTATTTCTAATTTTGAACTATTTTTAATAGTTGAGCAAAAATATGATGAAATTTCCTCATCAAGATTCCCACTTGGTGTTTCAATCCCGATTAGGTGAATTCTTTTTGCTTCCCCATTTATATTTACCCAGATATTTGATGGTGAAGTACAATTTACTAAACTTACCGTTTCAAGAGCATTAACCTTATAAGGAAAAACGATTAAAATTAATAATATTAAAATTGATATATATTTATACTTCATTGGTACCACCTATATTATGAAGTATAGAATATTTACAAAGAAAAGTAAATCGATGTGACAATTTTTCTTGTCTTTTTTATAAAGCATAAGTATAATTATAATTAGAGGTGAATTAATAATGGCAGAAACTAAGAATACTAAGAAAAAAACTACAACTACTACGAAAGGAAGTGCAAAGCCTAAAACTACTGCTGCTGCAACGAAAACTACTGCAAAATCTGCAACTGCAAAAGTAAGTACTGCTAAGAAAACTACTACTAAGGCAAAAGCAAGCACTACAAAAACTGCTACTACAAAAGCAAGCACTACAACAGCTGCTACTACTAAAACTACTACAGCTAAGACTGCTGCTAAACCTACAACTGTAAAAAAAGCAACTAGTACCGCTGCTAAAAAAACTACTACTGCTCCAAAGAAAGAAGTTGCAAAGGTAGCAAAAGCTGATACTGCAAAAAAAGCTACAAAACCTGCACCAAAAGCAGCTACAACAAAAACAGTAAAATCTGCAGAAAGTGCAAAAAAGGCTCCTGTTAAAGAGACTAAAAAAGAAGTTGTTAAGGCTCCTGTTAAGGAAGTAGTAAAAAGTGAAGATACACATGTAGAAGAAAGTAAAATTACAAAGAGTGAAGAAGTAAAAGTTCAAAAGGCAAATAAGAGTAATGATGCTAGAGAAGCTAAAATCAATAAGAGAATTGATATTGGAATTCTAACAGTTATAATTGGTTTATTTATCTTAGTTCTAACAACATATTTATCAACAGAAATGGATTTGTCTATTGAGACAACTAGAATATTAATTGTTGCTGCTTTAGCTGTTGAAGCTATTGGTATGATTGTAATGATTGTTAATATTTGGAAAAGAAAATAATGAACAAAACTGAGACATTAAATAATATAATTAGACATTCTAAATATTTGGTGTTCTTGGGAGGCGCGGGGGTATCTACGGAAAGTGGTATCCCCGATTTTCGTAGTAAAACAGGTTTATACAATAAATCACAAGAGATACCTGCTGAAGTAATTCTATCAAGATCTTTTTTCGATAAATATCCTGATAAGTTTTATGACTTTTATTTTAAGAATTTAGTTCATAAAGATGTGAAACCAAATATTACTCATAAAAAGTTAGTAGAGCTTGAAAAGATGGGAATATTAAAAGCAATTATAACACAGAATATTGATGGTCTTCATGAAATGGCTGGATCTAAATGTGTCTATAACTTACATGGAACAATTTATAAAAATAAATGTATGAATTGTAATAAATTCTATAAATTGGAAGAAATGCCTGTAAATGGTATACCTAAATGTCACGAATGTGGCGACATCATTAAACCAGAAGTTACACTTTATGAAGAACCATTAGATGAAGATGTTTTAACAGAATCTATTAAACATATCAGTAAGGCTGATACCTTAATTATTGCTGGAACATCACTTACTGTCTATCCAGCTGCAGGATTAATTAATTACTTTAATGGAAAGAACTTGATTATAATTAATAAAGACAAAGTAAATATTCAAAGAGACGCATTAGTTATTAATGAATATTTAGGTGACGTTTTTAATAAACTAGAACTATAGGAGACATTATGTGTGAAAGAAGTATTTTATTAAGTTTTATTTACTATATATATAATTTCATTTGGATTGGTATACCAGTAATATATATGTTGGCTTTTTTTCTTTATCGTAGTAAAAGGAAAGTATATGTTAAAGCATTTAAATATATAATGATTTGGTTAGTTATATTTTGTATTCCTAAATTTATTGGATGGACAGTTTTAGATAAAACATGCTATAACTGTGCATTAAATAATGTGTGTGATGTAAATGAAGAAGGTAATAAGGATGATGATAAAAAGATGAATAATAAAACTACTACAACTGCTAGCGAAAAAACTACGACTTCATCTACCACAACGAAAAAGATAGAAGAACAAAATCCAACGGGAACAAATCTCGGAAAAACTTCAAAAGGATATGAAATCACTAATGTTAATGGTGCTACTTATATAAATGGTCTTTTAATTGTTAATAAGACCTATCCAGTTCCTGCAAACTTTGTTCCGACAAATACTAAGAACCCAAACCCAGGAAATTATACAAATGCATGTCAAGATTGTATTAATATTGAAGCCTACAATGAGTGGACTAAGATGAAAGCTGATGCGGCATCTGTTGGAATTAATCTTTGGATTCAAAGTGGGTATCGTCCATATAAATTACAAGAGAAACTATATAACAACTACGTAAGCAGGGATGGTAAAAGCGAAGCAGATAGATACTCTGCACGTCCAGGATATTCAGAGCACCAAACAGGATTATGTTTTGATATTAATAACCCTAGCAGAAGTTTTAATGGAACTACAGAAGCAAAATGGATTAACGATAATGCCTATAGATTTGGCTATATATTACGATACCCTAAGGGTAAAGAAAATGAAACTGGTTATATGTATGAGTCATGGCATGTTAGATATGTAGGAAAAACCCTAGCCGAGACTTTATACAATAATGGTGATTGGATAACACTTGAAGATTATTTGGGCATAACAAGTGAATATGCTAATTAAGAGTTAATGAGTTAACTCTTTTTTTATGGTATAATTTTAGTAGGTGATCATATGAACTTTCTTAATGACATAGGAGATAATTCCATTCTTATTATACCGTCTAATATAAAAACTAAAGTACTTGCTTATATCAATGATAATTCTATACTTAAGAGTATTAAAATTATCACATTTAATGATTTAAAAAAAGGATTATTGTTTGATTATGATACTGAGGCAATTAAAGCCACAATGGACTACCTAAATGTATCCTTTGAAGTTGCTAAAACATATTTAACTAACCTCTATTATATTGATAATGTCAAATATAAAGAAGATAAATTAATCCAACTATTTGGCTTAAAAAAATATTTAAAAGAAAAAGACTATTTAATTATCGATAGTTTATTTAGCGAATTATTAAAATCTAAATCTGCAATTTATGTGTATGGATTTGATTATATCACTTTATTTAATAAATATCTTTTAGATAAAGCTGGGGCGTATACAGATATTAAAATAATAGAAAAGAAATACAATAATTACAAACATACCATATATGAATTTAAGACTATTTTTGATGAAGTTTCTTTTGTCTTTGAAAATATACTTGACCTAATTAATAAGGGTGTGGAACTAGACAAAATATATATTGCAAATTATTCTGATGATTATGCTTTTTCCTTTAAAACACTTGCAAATATAACAGGTGTTCCAGTTTATCTAAAAAGCACTACTACTCTTTATAGCACAGCAATTGGATCATACTTCTTAGATAATTTGAATAACAATATTGAAAATCTACTTTATAAGATTAGAAAAGTATTTAATATAGATACAGAAAAGGAAAACGAAAGAGTCTATAATGCATTAACTAATATGTTAAATAATTATTATTGGTGCGATGGCAAATATGCAGAATTAAAAGAGCTACTTCTAAATGATATGAAAAAAAGAAGGATTCCTAATTTGCATTATGAAAAAGAGGTAACTTTAACTAATATCACAGATAATATCTTTAATGATGATGAATACGTTTTTTTAATTGGTTTTAATTTAGGAGATATACCAAAACTAAAAAAAGATGAAGACTATATTAATGATGCTATTAAACCAGACTTTTTAGAGACAACTGAACAGTATAATAAAACTATAAAATCAACATTAATTAAAGCTATTAAAAACATCAAGAATTTAACTATTACTTATAAGTTAGGTACACCTTTTAAGACCTGTGAGAAATCTTTCTTAGCAAACGGTGATGCATTTAGAATTGAGAGAATAGATGAATTTATATCCAAATACTCTGATGATTTAAATATTCTTAACCTTTCTAAATCAATTGATAAAAAATTAAAATTTAATACGGATGATAAAAACTTAAGTATTTTATTTTCTAATTATGAAACTAATTATAAAACTTATTCTAATTCTTTTTCCGGAAGTGATGTTAATAAATTAAGAGAAAGACTAGATGACAAATTTATCTTCTCCTATAGTAATATTTCTGAATATTATAAATGCCCATTTAGATTTTATAATAATTATATTTTGAAAATAAGAGAATACGAAACTAAATTATCTCAGTTTATTGGTAGTTTATTTCATTATGTACTTGAAAAATGTTTAGATGATGAATCACTAATTAATCGTGTTTACGATGAGTATATCGAAAAACATTTTGCTGAAATTGAAGACACATATAAGAATAAATACTTTATTGAAAGTTTAAGAAAAGAAATTGTTTTCTTAGTTGAAGCTATCAGAGAACAGCAAAGTCATTCATCTCACACTAAAACAATGTATGAGCATGAAATCGTGATTGATATAAATAGAAAAATTAAAACTAAAATAAAAGGTTTTGTTGATAAAATACTAGCAATAGATAACTCTATGTTAGTTGTAGATTATAAAACAACTGGTAGTCAAAAAATTGATTCAACACTTTTTGAATTTGGTTTATCAATCCAACTTCCAATTTACTTATATCTTTTAGAAACTGTAAGTGATAATATAGAAGTTGCTGGTATCTATGTGCAACATATTCTAGACTTAGATCAGATATATGAACCTGATAAAGATTATCTAGAAGAAAAGAAAAAGAAATTAAAACTAGAAGGTATTACATTTGATGATATAGATTTAATTTCTAAGTTTGATGATACTTATGAAAAATCTCAAGTAATAAAGTCTTTATCCGTGACAAAAGATGGATCCTTACGACATTTAAAAAATATAATGAGTTTGGAAGAGAGAAAAGAACTTACAAATATGATGGAAAATTTAATAATTAATTGTATTGACAAGGTTTGTGATGGGGATTTTAAGATTAACCCAATAAAAATTGACAAGGTTGCTGATGGATGTGATTACTGTCCTTATAAAGATATCTGTTTTAGAAAATTTAAAGATTATAATATTCAATATATAAAGAAAAAAGGAGGCGAAGAAGATGAGTAGTTTAACTGAAGAGCAAATGCTAGCCGTTCAAAAGAAAGATACAAACATTATCGTATCAGCCGGAGCTGGTAGTGGGAAGACAACTGTTTTAAAAAAAAGGGTTGAAAGAATTTTATTAAGCGGCATTAACATCAACAATTTAATTATACTTACATTTACGAATAACGCTGCTCAAGAAATGAAAGAACGTATTCGTAAAATAATAAATGAAAATGATTTATTAAAAGATCAAAGTGAATTACTAGATTCAGCATATATAACTACATTTGATTCCTTCGCTCAAAGCCTAGTTAAGAAATATAATTACTTACTTGATATAGATAAAAACTTTTCAATAGTTGATAACTCTATAATTAATTTGGAAATAGATAAAATAATTGATGTAATATTTGAAGAATTATATAAAAGTAAAGATGAAAAGTTTTTAAAATTAATTGGTGACTTGGAAGTAAAAAATGATGCTCGTATAAGAAGTGCATTGAAAGATTATTATAATAGTATTACTAATATTATTAATCGAGATAAATATTTAGATAATTATATTAGTCAACATTATTCAGAATCTTTTATTGATGATAGCTTTTCTGAGTTTGAAAGCATTATTTTTTCTATACGTGATAGACTTTTAAATACATTAGAGGAGTTAAAAGACGAAGCTTTAAAAGAAGATGTAATTATTTCAATCAATGAATTATATGAAAACTTAGAATCAGCATCATGCTATGATGATTTATATGCCATTAAAGATATGAAAATTCCAGCAGCTTTAAATGGAAGATTTACTGAAGAAGGAAAAGAAATAAAGAAGTCTGCAGATCACGAAAAGTCTGAACTAGTAAGTTACTTAACTGAAGATAAGAAAACTTTAATAAAACATTATGAAGACACATTAGTTTATGCTGAAGTGTTTGTAAATTTGTTAAAAGAACTAGATAACAGATTGAATAAACTAAAGAAAGATCATAATACTTTTCAATTTTATGACATTGCATTTAAAGCTATTGAGTTAGTTAAGAATCATGAAGATGTTAGAAATGAAATAAAGTATAATACTTATGAAATAATGATAGATGAATATCAGGATACAAATGATATACAAGAAGAATTTATATCATATATTCAAAATAATAATGTCTATACAGTAGGTGATATTAAGCAATCAATCTATAGATTTAGAAATGCAAATCCATATATTTTTAAAAGAAGATATGATGAATTTAATAATGGCAATAATGGTTTTAAAATTGATTTAAACAAAAACTTCAGGTCAAGAAAAGAAGTAATTGATGATATAAATCTAATATTTGATTCAATAATGTTTGATACTGTTGGTGGAGCTGATTATAAAAGACAACATGAAATGATTTATGGTAATGAAGCATACTTAAAACATATTGAGAACGAATCTTACTCTACCGAAATACTTGCCTATGATACAGATGAAACTAGTTATAGAGATGATGAATCTGAAGCATTCATTATTGCAAATGATATATTAAAAAGAGTAAATGCTCAAGAAAAAGCAACTTTTATTGACAGTGATGGAATGAAATCTCGCATTGCTACTTTTGGAGATTTTTGTATTCTTGTAGATAAATCAAAGAACTTTGAGCTAATGAAAAAAGTCTTGGAGTATAAAGGTATACCAACAACGATTTATAAAGATATTGTTATTAATGACGAGGATGAAATATATATATTAAAGAATTTAATAACATTAATTATTAAAATCAAAGAGAAGAAGCTTGATGATGAATTTAAACATGTATTTGCATCTATTGCAAGGTCTTATCTTGGTAATATGAGTGATGCAGAACTATATGATATCATTATGGATAATGGATATGCTTCAACTGATATTTATAAAACTGCTGAAGCAATTTCTAAAAGCATAGATTCATTATCTAATAGAGCAATTCTTGAATTAATTGTTGAAAAGTTTGATGTTATTAACAAACTTAACTGTGTTGGTGATATATCTGAAAGAATGACAAAGTTAGAATATTTTCTTAACAATGTTGATTCATTAAATAAATTTGGAATGAATATCTATCAGGTAAAAGACTACTTTGATACACTTTTATTAAGTGATGAAAAAATAACGATGTCAACTAATAAAGACTCTAGTTCTAATACAGTTAAGATTATGACAATTCATGGATCAAAGGGTCTTGAATTTCCATATATTTATCTTCCATATTTAACTTCTAACATAAAAAAAGATCCTAATAATTCACGTTTTAAATTTAGTAATGATCTTGGATTTATTATACCATTTTATCAAAATGGCATTGGCAATACCTATTTAAATGACGTTAGAAATTATGAAGAAGATAAACAAGCGCTTTCTGAAAAAATTCGTCTATTTTATGTGGCATTAACTAGAGCAAAAGAGAAAATAATAATGGTCAATAAATTTAACAAAAAGGTCTCCCCTCTTACAAATGTATCTGATACAGATATACTTGCTTCAAAATCTATATCTGACATATTAACTTTAATAAAATTTAAACTAAATAAATTCATAAAGAATATTGATTTAGATGAGCAAGGAATAAGCAGTGACTATAATTTAGTTAAATTATCTAATTACAAAGAAAATATTAATAGAACTGATGAAAAAATAGATATTAAAAAGATAATTATAAATTCAAATATTGTTGATAATAAACACTTTTCAAAAGCTCTTCATAGTATTGTTGATAGAAACTTAAAAGAAAGATTAGATTTTGGTACATTTATGCATTATGTATTTGAGGTATATGACTTTAATAACGATAATTTGGGTGATATGGATATAGAAGATAAGTACAAAGAAAAAGTATTGAACTTTTTAAAACATGATGAAGTAAAAAATATTAAGTATGCAAAGTGTTATAAAGAACATGAGGTACGTTTTATTAAAGATAATGCTATATTTCACGGATTTATTGATTTACTTGTTGAATATGACGACCACTATGATATAATAGATTACAAGTTGTCTAATATAGATTCTAAAGAATATGTTATACAACTTTCTGGATATAAAAACTATATTGAAAGTGAGTATAAGAAGCCAACAAATATTTATTTATATTCAATTAACAAAGATGTGTTTAAAAAGTTAAATTAAGAGAAGTATATGGCTTCTCTTTTTTTGTTAGGGGGAAATGTTTATAAAGCCAATTAATATTAATGGGTATGATTTAGATGAAACACAGATGTCTTCTATAATGAGTGATGCAAAATCAACTCTTGTTGTTGCAGGTGCTGGCAGTGGAAAAACTTTAACTATTTTAGGTAAGATAAAATATTTAATTGAAAATAAGCATGTTAACGAGAGGGAAATTCTTTGTATATCTTTTACAAATGAAACTGTTAAATCTTTAAAACTTAAAACAGAAGAGATGGGATATGATATAAGCGTTTTTACTTTCCACAAGCTTGGCTTAAGTATTCTAGAAAACGTAAGCATTATTGATGATAATTACTTAGACTTTATAATTAATGAATACTTTGAATCAAGAATTAAATATGACAAAAGTAAATTTATTAATTCTTTATTTTTTACTGATATGAAAATTGATAAAATATATAAAACAGATGAATATTTTAAATTAAAGAAAACAATTTCTACTTTTATAAGGCTAGCTAAAAGCAACAATATGAGTATAAATGATATATACAAAATATATAAGAGAACTTTTTTTAATGAGAGAAAAATACTACTTATGATAATGGAAATAATGCTTATATATAAAAGAGAATGTGAGTCATTAAAACGCATTGATTTTGATGATATGATAATTGAGTCCACTAAGATGGTTTCAAAAACAGATATTAATTATACATATATAATAATAGATGAATTTCAAGATACTTCTTATGTAAGATATAACTTAATAAATGAAATTATAAAAAAATGTAATTCTAACGTATTCGTTGTTGGAGATGATTGGCAAAGTATATATAGGTTTTCTGGTTGTAATTTAAATATATTTATTAAATTTAAAGAATACTTTAAAGACACTGAAGTTTATAATTTAAAATATACTTATAGGAATAGTAATGAGCTTATTGGAGTTAGTTCAAAATTTATTATGAAAAATAAAAAACAATTAATGAAAAATATTGTATCAAATAAGAATTTAGTTAAACCGATAATTATTTTGTTTAATTATAAAATTGAAGAAGTTATTAATATGATACCGGATAAAGATATTTTAATAATAGGAAGAAATAATTCTGATATTAATAATATAAATTGGGATAAGAAACTTACAATACATCGATCAAAAGGATTAGAGGCTAATAATGTTATCTTAGTTAATTCGGATAATATTCCATCAAAGATAAAAAACGAAAAAATACTGAGGTTTGTTTTGAATGATAAAGATTATATTCCTTTTGAAGAAGAAAGAAGATTATTTTATGTTGCTCTTACAAGAACAAAGAATTATATCTATATTATGGTTAATGAAAATGCTAGTCCTTTTGTTAAAGAATTAATGAAGGATTACAAAGAATATATCGAAGTATTAAAAAAGTAGAGGTTAACTCTACTTTACTATTAATAGTTTTCTGCTTTAATTTCAAAATAACTTTGAGGATGTGCACATACTGGACATACTTCAGGAGCTTTCTTTCCAACTACTATATGTCCGCAGTTACGACATTTCCAAATTGCATCTCCATCTTTAGAGAATACTAATCCTCCTTCAACGTTTGCAATTAACTTACGATATCTTTCTTCATGTTCTTTTTCAATTGCTGCAACACTTTCAAAAAGATAAGCAATTCTATCAAACCCTTCTTCTTTAGCTGTTTTAGCAAACTCGTCATACATATCTGTCCACTCGTAATTTTCTCCTTCTGCAGCAGCATTAAGGTTATCAAGTGTTGAAGGGATTTCTCCTCCATTTAATTCCTTGAACCACATTTTTGCATGTTCTTTTTCATTGTCTGCAGTTTCTAAGAATATAGCAGCAATTTGCTCATATCCTTCTTTTTTTGCTTTGCTAGCAAAATATGTATATTTATTTCTTGCTTGAGATTCTCCAGCAAATGCAGTCATTAAATTTTGTTCTGTTTTACTTCCTTTTAAATCCATATATATTTCCTTCCTATCTAAGTAATCATTTATTACTTATGTTAATTATAACATATTTTTGCTTATTTAAGTATAAATTTCTTATTATTTAAAGTAATATTCAAAGATACAGGTAAAAGATATTATAGGAGGATGTTATGAATAATTGGTCAAAGATAAATGAAGCAAATATGTTTTATATTAAATACAATATTTTACCAAATCTAATTGCATTTGGTCTTGCCTATTCCTATTTTAATAAAATAGATTTAGACTGTAGTATATGGCAATATTTTAACAATGTAATTTCTATATTTAATATATATGGAACAGATATTAAGGAGCAATTTAAGTTAGTTGATAATATATTAATTAACAAATATAATCTGATGATAATAAATGTTTATAAAATAGAATTTATTAAAATAAAAAAGTAGATTGCACTACTTTAAACTTAATTTTTTTATTTGATGTTGAATCTCACTTGTAATATTTACAACTTCTTCTTTAGAGATTTCTCTATCCGGATTATATTCAACAATTTCAACTCCAGCACCATTTAACATTATCCTACTAATTTCAACTAAATCAGGTTTTGAATAATTACGTAAATATACAATCTTTTTTATACCAGCTTGTACTACTTCTTTTGTACACTCAGTGCAAGGAAACCATGTAACATATAAAGTTTTACCCTTTAGTTCTCTTGAATCGCCATAAAAGTTTAATATTGCATTTCTTTCGGCATGAACTGTGTAATAATCTTTTATATTTTTTAATATTCCTGTTTTCTCTCCAGTTGATTCCCAATCGAATTCATCATCATTTAATCCTCTTGGTAATCCATTATAGCCAATAGATAATATTTTATGCTCTTCTTCGTCAACAATGCATGCACCAACTTGATTATGCGGATCCTTACTTCTCATAGATGCAAGTAATGCACTTCCCATAAAATACTCTTCCCAATTTAAATAGTCTTTTCTTTTTGTACTCATACATACTCCTATCTAATGTAATCAAAAAGAGTTAGTTGATTAACATCTTTTTTCTCTTTTTCCTCTAACCAAATCGGTGCAACGTATATATATAATTTATCTATTAGCTCAGAATACTTATTTTTTATTTGCACTATTTCGTACTTTGTAATATCAAGGTCATCAAGTAATTTATTGAAGGCTAATATGAAGTCTTCAAATTTTGCCTCATCATAATTGCTTAGCACATATTTCCTTATACTCTTTCGTACACTTTCTTTTCTATAAAAATTTGTTCGAGAAAACACTTCATTTGCTCTCTCTTTTTTCTTTTTAGTTACAACTCCTGGAATTGTAATCTGCTCATATTGATAGCTTTCGGCAGCATCAAGTGTAGCAACCTGTTCAACTTCACATATATTCTTTGTAATATATTTCCTTAACTTTTCATCAAATAATTCTGGTACTTTTATAAATAATTCTAGTGCATCATAAAAATGAACCATAAGCTCTATTTCTACTCGTCTAGAGATGTCTACAAGTAAATCCTCAAGAGAACCATTAATTATTTTAGACAAACAATTATATCCATCTTTATTACTACATAACTTAATTATATTCGTTCCGAAGGTCATTACGTAATCTTCTATATTGTAGTAGTTTAAATTATTAAATAAGAAATATATAAGTGATGATTTAGTATATACTTCTTGTTCCTCATCACTTGATGTAGATTCAGTCTGGTCTGCTATTTTTTTTAAATCATCAAATGTTAAGGGGTTTGTTAGATCTTTTTTTATCATTTCTTTTGACATCTTTAACAACATTGCTCTATCCATAGAACTCACCTTGTCTTAATATTATAATGATTAATTTAACTTAAGTAAAGACTTTTTATGTATAATACTTTTAATTGTGGATACAATAATAATGTAATAATAAATTGATTAATTTCAAGACGTATTATTACTAATACCTAGGGAAGAATTGTCTAGGTAGGAGACTTATCAAATATGATAAGTCTTTTTTATTTTGTTAGAGATTTGAATCTCCTTTTTATATATATTCCTTGATCTAATTCTTTATAACTTTCGGATATTAAAGGAATTGAATCATAAATTTCATTTAATCTGTGAGCATCACTTCCAATTGTGACTCTAGATCCGCCTAAATATTTATATAATTCTATTTTTTCTTTACTTGGAAAAGAATCGAGATTTTTTCTTCTAATTGCAGAAGAATTTATTTCTAATGTTATATTATTTTCTATCATGGTACTTAATATTTCTTCTAATATTCCTTTTTCTATACAATTGTCATCATATTTTCTTCTTAAGTAATCAAGATGTCCGAGTGAATCAATACCACCTTGCTTAACTATTTCAAGTATTCTTTTATAATACTCAAGAATGTCTAAGGTACTACCTGAATTTGGTGTAATGTGATTACTTCCAATTATATAGTCTAAATCTAATTTATTTAGTTCATTCAATTCCTTGCAATAGATTTCAGGGTTAGATATTTCTGCTCCTTTAAGTAACGTTATCTCATGATATTTTTCTTGTAATTCAGCTATTTCTTCACAGTAGACTCTATATCTATTTAAAAACTGTTTTAATGTTATTTGACCAAATTCAACATGCTCTGTAAAAGACATATAGGAAAGTCCTAGTGAGATTCCTTTTTTTATCATGCTTTCTAATCTCATCTGCCCATCATACGAATATATTGAATGCATATGTGTATCTGCTAAATATTTCATTCTTATTCCTTCTTCCTAACTATATGATATCAAGCACTTTATCATAAATAAAATATTATATTTTTATTATATCGATAACAAAAAGTTATATTTATGATATGATTATCTAAAGAGGTGTTTATATGAATAGCAATTTAAATCTTAATGCACTTAAATATTTTGTGGAAGTCGCATTCACTAAAAACATTACGAAAGCTAGTGAAAACTTAAATATAAGTCAGCCTGCACTTACTAAGGCTTTGCATACCCTTGAAAGTGAACTGAACTCTACTTTATTTATTAGAAGCAAAAAAGGTGTTACTTTGACAGAAGAAGGAGAAATCCTTTATGAGTACGCTAAAGATATGTTTCAATCTCTTAACAATACAATTAATGCTATTGGGAAAAATAATATAGAGGACCCCCACTTATTTATAGGCGCTACTACCACAAATTTTTTAGAGCCTATTATAGATGTCTTAAGAGCAATTAGAGAATTATATCCTAATATAAAAATAGAAATTGTATTAGAAGAAATAAAAGTATTAGAAATGTATAATAGATTAGATAAATTAGATATATTAATAAAAAATGATTATGAAACAATTGAAGGTTTTTCAATAGCAAAAAGTTTTTCAATAGAAGATAAGTTTATTGCTTCTAATGAGTATTTTCAAAATTTAGGTTCAAAGGAATATTCATTAAAAGAATTATTAGATAACTATCCATTTGTTCTACTTAGTAATATTACGCATGGAAGAAAGAATTTTGATGCTTACCTAAAAAGTAATAACATTGTCTATAAACCAACCTATGAATTTAATAGTTATAGTCTATGCCGTGAACTAATTAGAAATGGATTTGGTATTGGTATAGGTAATCCCATTCATTATCAAGGAAATGACTTTATAATAATTAAAACAAACTTTAATTTGCCAGCAAGAGAATTTAATATATGTTATAAAAGTAATACTTCAAAAGATATAGTTAAAGACTTTATTAAGTTAATTAATAAGGACTAGTGACATTAAGAAATAAGAAGTTAAATTATTTTTCCCTTCCCATACGATATTGTTTTATAGTATAATTATTTTAATATAAAGGATGTGTTTTAGGTGGAAGATGTTTTTAGTAACAAATATATTTTGTTGGCTATTGGTATTTTAATATTTATTGGAAGCGTTGTTATTGGCATGAGTGTATTATCAAGTGAAGATGTTGATGATAAAGTTGTAAAAGAATTTAAAGTATATAATTATAAGATGTATGTTAAAGCAGATGAAGTTTTAAAATTTGATTTTGAAGCAGCATATGAAGAGTGTAGAGATTCACATAATAAAAGATATGCTTGTGGAAATTATAAAGATTCCATCAAAAAATATGAGCTAATTAATAAAGATAACAGCATATTTAATAATGTTAATTTTAATGATAAGAGTATACTTGATACATTAAGTTTAATTATTGACTTAGCAATAAAGAACAATCCTGAATTAAAACAAATAAAAATAATTACAAACTATGAATTTGATTATAAAGATATAAATGAAGAAATAAAGAAAAAATTAAATTTAAATGATGAATTTAAAATAATAGGAATAACAAGAAAAGAATTAGTTGAAGATGCAATAATAAATGAATTAAATGATACTAAAGTAATTAAAACTTATAAAGTAACTTTTGATACAGATAATGGTTCTTTAATTAATGATCAAGAAATAGTAGAAAATGAGTTGTTAATTAAACCGGTTGTCCCAACTAAAGATGGTTATATTTTTGTAGAATGGCAGGTAGATGGAGTTAGATTTGATTTTAATACACCTATTACATCTGATATAATTCTCACTGCTATATGGAAAGAGCTTAAAGAAGTTGAGTATGATAATGAAACTACTACCACAACTACTACACAAGTAAAAAATGACGCAGAAAAGACTACAACGAGAACTACTACTACAAAAAAAGCTCCATCTAAGAATTTGTCTACATTTAATAAGATTAATTTAAATGATAATATAAGTGTTTATATTGAAGAAGCTGGTTCTACATGTGGATACTATTATTTCTCAAAAGGAATTGATGATGATGGTAATCCAATTTATGATGAAGAAAAAGAAAGTTATGTTATAAATGAACTTGATAATATAAAAAATAATCTTCCAAAGGCAATTAAGGAACTTAATTATACTTTAGAAGATCATAAATTAAACATAAATTATACTGCTATACAAATAAGTAATAAATACAATTATTCAACTTTGTATAGTACATGGAAAAATAGTATAAAGAAATTAACAAACATATGGAATGATGCTACTTACACTGGTGCTGGAGTATGTAGTAGCACTCAAAGTAAAGCTACTCAATTAAACGAAAGTTTATGTAGTGAATTTAATTTAACTTGTTCAAGATGGTAAGATATTATTTCTTACCATCTTTTCTTTTATTAAATAGTTCGATTGCTCTTTTTAAATTATGTGCTGCTGCAATATTCAGATAATAGTCAGCTAATTCAATATTTTTTTCGGTTCCTACTCCATTGTAATAGAAGTTTGCTCCTAAGTCATATATAGCTGCAATATGCCCTTTATCTGCACAATATTCAATTATCTTGAATGCTTTATTGTAGTCTTGTTTAACATTACCTAGTCCAAAATAAAAATACGCACCCAGAACAAATTTAGCATATAGTCTTTCTATGTCTGAAGTTGAGTTCTTATTAATCAATTCTACAATTAGTGGGTAGGCTTTAGTTAGATAAAAATTTGCTTTTTCTTTATTTTCTTTTAATGTATTACCTAAACCGAATTCATAAGAAACACCAAAAGCATATAAACAAAGAGGATAATCTATTTCCACTCCTTTTTTATAAAACTCTAAAGCTTGTTCATAATTTTCACTTACTCCATTTTCTTCTAAGTCATAACTTCTACCAAGAATATAATAGGAAAATCCACTATGTTCTTTTTCTAGTTCTTTTAGATCAAATTCTATAACGTTCATATAGTCTCCTTATTGATTTTAGATATAGTATCTTCAATCTCATACATATCATTTATAGTAACGAATTCACTTTGTATTATTTTGTTTTTTCTGTCCATCAATAATGTTTTAAATCCATAACTATTAGCCTTCTTTAATATGTGTTGTCTATCATCTATATAAATTGATTGTTTTGGGTCAATATCTTTATTTATTTCAAAAAATACATCAAATAGATTTTCTTCTTTTGTGGTACCATACATAGAAGATATTATTACATCTTTAAAATATATGTTGATTTTTTTGTTTTTTAGAACTCTAATAGAAGATGGCCAGCCATTAGATATGATATATAAATTATACTTATTTGAAAGTTTTACTAAAGTATTATTAACATCATCATAGAATATAAACTTATCATCATTATAAACGCAGTCATTTGCTAGTTCGTTGCATGTTTGAGTGAGCGATTCTTTATATCTAATTTCGTTTAGAACGTGATAATAATAGTTAAAAAACATAGAGTGTTCTTCCTCTTCTGTTTTAGGTTCTTGGGTTTGGAGGTATATATACTTTTGTAGTAGTATTATTAATTTTTCTTCATCTATTTTGTCTTTTTTTACTATATCCCAGAAATTTGGGGTAATAAACCAATGTCCGCTTTTTGGACCAGCCAACACTCCGCCAACATCAAATATTACATTTTTTATTTCCATATATTTCTCCTCATAGCTAGTAATCTTTTATTACTAGTATTATATCATAGATTTCATAAACAAAAATATAAGTCAGCAGATATGTATGCTGACTTTTTAGAATTAATATGAATCATTTAGATTTCTTTTTTCTTATGACTATCCCTATTGCAAATGTAATAACAGCTATAATACAAACAACATAAATTATTATCTCCCAATTAAGTTTGTAATTATTCTTGGAATTAGATGTTTCTTCTTCGGATTGAACATTATATTCTTCTTTTTCTAATTCTTTTCTAATTATTTTTATTTCATACTCTTTTTTAGCATTATCTTCTGAAGTTACTATTACTTTAAAAATGTTTTCTCCTACCTGTAGTGTTTCCTCTCCTGTTCCCTCTACTGAAGATTTATCGTCTTCAGCTTCTGCAACAATTGTTATTTTCTCTATTTCATTATTAACAGTTGCTTCATAAGATGATGTTTCCTTATCAAAAGAGATTTCAACATTGCTAATAGAAAGATTTGAAAGGTTATTGTTATTTGATTTTATTTTAGAAGGCGTTGTTGTTTTATTTATCTTAGTGGTTTTTGTTGTCTTTGCTTTTGTTGTACCTATATTTTTTCTTACTCCATCAAGGTAGATAAATCCAGTTGGTTTATGAATAGGATCATCCATACTCATCTCTCTTGCACGATAGTTACTGTATACTACATATTTTCTGCATAGATGATATGTCTCTTGAGAGGAGTTAGCCTCACATTCACTGTACTCAGGTTCGATATAGGTTACGTCAAAATCTGGTCCTGAATTAGATTCCCATACATAATATTTATTTCCTTCTGCTCTTTCAACATATCCAACGTGACCATAATCTGTCCAATCAGCCCATACAACAATGGAATTGTTTCTTGGTAATAACCCCGTTGTGAATCCATTAGTTTCTGCATCTTTTAACCAATTCTTTGCATTACCAAACCCTGGAAGTGCAACACCTCCTATTTCATATGCTTTATCCCAAGCATACCATGTACAATTAGTTCCATATTTACTTTCCTTTTTATAAGGATTTACTGCAGCATCTACATTAAGATTAGGAAGAGTAATTAATAAAGATATAATTAGTAAATATATAATTCTTTTCATATTGATTCTCCTACTAATTTACATATTAGGTTCGCAAGTTAAATTTATTCCTAGATTCTTTAAGGCATTTAGTTCACTTTTATCAATTATATAACTACTATGAGCATCACTACCTCTAAGTTTTTCTAAGTCATTTATTGCTCTTTCAATAATTGGATTTGTAACTGAGCATATACTAAGTACAACCAATACTTCAGGCAAATTTAAGAAGTATGAGGTATTATAAGAAGTTTTCTGTTTCATTTTATAAATACTATCTAATATAACTGGGGAAAGCAAGTATTCATCATCAGGTATACCGGTTATCTTTTTAATAGCGTTTAGAAAGGCTGCAGAAGTGCAACTTAGTATTTCTGATTCTTTACCTGTAACTATTTCTCCATTATTAAGCTTTATAGCTAGTACATTAACTCCTTTTTCTTGAGCTTTTTCATTTGCTATTTTAGCTACTTCTCTATCAGATAATGAAAGATCTAGTTTATCCATTAAACGTTTTGATTGTTCAACAACATCTTTTTCACAAATTTTTTGTTTATAGTCGCATAGAGTGTTATAGTATCTTCTGATAATTTCTTCTGTTGCTGCTTTTTTCACAACTTCTTCATCAGTAATACAATCCTTAATCATATTTACTCCCATATCTGTAGGGGATTTATATATTTCTTTTCCTGTAATTTGCATTAGAATGCTTTTTAGTATAGGAAATGTAGAGATGTCTCGATTATAATTAACTGTATTAATTCCATAAGCTTCTAGATGAAATGGGTCAATCATGTTAACGTCTTTTAAATCTACAGTTGCTGCTTCGTAAGCTATATTTACTGGATCTAGTAAACCCAAATTCCATACTGGGAATGTTTCAAATTTAGCATATCCAGCTTTAATGCCATTTTTATACTCATGATAAAGTTGGGAAAGACAAGTTCCAAGTTTTCCACTGTTAGGTCCAGGAGCTGTTACAACTACTAATTTCTTTGTTGTTTTTATGTAAGGATTTTTACCATATCCTTTATCACTTACAATTAAGTCAACATTATCAGGATATCCTTCAATTGGTTTATGAATGTACATTTTTATTTTTTTCTTTTTTAGTAAAGATTCTAAGTGGGTTAAGTTATTACCCTCATGATACATTGTTACGACAACACTGTTGATTAGAATTCCTAGGTCTTGTAATTTTTCAATAAGTCTTAATAGTTCTAATTCGTAACTTATACCATAATCTGCTCTTATTTTACTATTTTCAATATCTGCTGCATTAATACAGAATATTACTTCTAAATCATCTTTAAATTGTTGTAATAATCTTATCTTATTATCTGGCCTAAACCCTGGTAAAACACGTGATGCATGATAATCATCAAATATCTTCCCACCAAATTCTAGATATAGTTTATCATCAAACATTTTAATTCTTTCTAATATTTTCTCGCTTTGTATTTTTAAATACTTATCACTATCAAATCCAACTTTATTCATATCTACTCCTTATTATTTAACTTATTTAAGCTTTTCTTTTTATTTTTTTGAATGTGTTTATATTTTAACCAAAGATTAGTAAGTAACTATTTTATTTTGTATTGAACTAGGGTTTAATAAATCTAGATCCTTTATATTAAATTTACTTAAAGTCATTCTTTCAAAACAACCAAAATCATCAATACATTCATTTATGTAATTCTTTCTAAAACATGTGGTATCTAAAGCATAATTGTACTCAATATTATTTATATAAAATGTTGTACCAGCTAAATTACGAGAAACTTTTATGTTAAATTTTTCTAGAGTATTAGTAACTGTACTTAGTGTAGCAAAGACGTTTTTGCTTAATGCATCAGTAAAAGGGACACTTTCGTCTAAAACATCTTTTAAAGGTGTAATAGCCTCAGGAATGAAATAGCATTCAAGTTTTCCGCTGTTCATGTTACATGAGTATACTTTATCATAATCTTTATCTTTTTTTAGATTCTCCCATAATTGGTTGTAATAATCATTATTGTCTATATTTTTAATGTTTTCATTATTTTTTACTTTATTTATTATTTCTTTTTCCTTTGTAGTATCAATATACTCTATAGTGATGTAATCTTTTTTTTCTATATTTAGACTTTCAGAAGAATTAACTTTTACACCTTTTGATGTATCAAAACCTTTTTCTTTTGCAATATTATAAATGATATCAATACTCTCATTTATGTCTTTATCTTTGACGTTAATATCATTATATAAGTCCATACAATCCTCATTTATACAAGCTATATTATCTACTTTATTGCCTTTTATAGATAATACAAAAGAGGGATTAATTTCAATAAATATATATGACAATTTATTGGCATTCATTTGTGTTATTATATTGCTATATTTTTCTATATTTCTTTTTTCTAATTTTTTATGAATATCAAAACCAACAACTAATATAAGAATTAGAAATAATGTTGTAAAAAATATTTTCTTAAGGATATGTTTTTTCTTCTTTAATTCAATACCTAATAATCCATATTTTTTAATATCACTTTTTTTATAATCTTTTATTAAATCATTATAATCAATAATATCTTTTTTCTTATAACCTAATTGTTTATTTGAAATTCTTTTACTTAATTCTTCAATAGATGTATAAGTATGTATATTTTTAACTCTTATTTTAATTTTTTTCTTATTATTTGTTAACAAAATCTTATCTTTTATTTCAATACCATTATTTTCGTCGTTATTTAATCGTAAAATAAGACTTTGTTTCTCTTTTTTTATTTTTTTAAACTCATCATCACTCACGATTATTTGTCGCACTGTTTTTTTCACTCATCATCACTTCTTTATTTAATTATACACTAATATCTATTATAAAAAAATAGATTTGAACTGATTATGATGTTTAATATTTTATTCTATTAACAAAAATGGAGCAACTAAGGTTTCCTTAATAGGCTTCGCTTTTATGTGTTTATTGTATTAGTGTATTATAAAATCTCCTATAAGATGCCACTTCCATACTCTGATCTTCTTTTGCTGTTTTGATACAAAATATTATTTCTAAATCATATTTAAATTGTTGTAATAGCTTTATCTTATTATTTGGGTTATCTCTAGGCAAAATATTTGACTCATGATATCATCAAATATCTTTTTTCTTTCTAATAGTTATTCGCTTTGTATTTTTAAATACTTATTACTATCAAATCTAACTTTATTCATATTTAATCGTTTGGTTTATTTACAAAAATTGTGTATCATAAAGTTATAAATTTAGTTATCTCCTAGAAAAATTTTATATTTTTAATAACATGTAAATTAAAAGTGTGTTTACCTTTTATATAAGTGTTATAATAATACTGGAGGAAATGAGGTAATAAAATGAAGTCTAAACAAATAAATGAAAAAACTAAATTCTTTTTATTTATATTTATAGTTCTAATTATAGCTGTGTCTGCTATTATAATAAAAATTTTATTTATACATAGCAATAATGATAATTCAAATGTTTCAACAACGACGACTGAAGAAGTAACGTCAACTACAGTTACAACAACAATTGAAACTACGACTACGACAACTACTACTAAGAAAAAAACTACTACTAGGAATCCTAATACTACTAAAAAAACAACTGTTAGGAGCACAACTACTAAAACGTCTAAGACTCCAGAAAATGTGGCACTTGCATTAAACATAGATATTAACGATCCAAATTTTAATAAAATATCTAAATTAAATATATCTGCTATTGGGGACTCGGTAATGTTAGGTGCTGTTGCTAACCTTAACTCATTATTTACTAATGGTTCTTTTGATGGAAAAGTATCAAGACAAATTTGGAATGCTCCAAAGATTATAGAAAGCTTAAAACAAAATAACAAACTTGGAAACCCAGTTATAATAGCTCTAGGCACTAATAGTGATGCATTTAATTCATATAAAGAAAAAATTATGAAACTATTAGAAGGTAGAGAAGTTTTTTGGGTAACTGTAAATTATTCTAAAACTTTATCTATAAATGCTAAATTAGTGGCTGCACAAAGTGAATATACTAACTTTCATGTAATTGACTGGAATAAATATTCAAATGGTCATCCAGAATACTTCTATAAAGACGGAATACATTTAACCGGTGCTGGAAGAAAGGCATATACTGCTTGTATTTATAACTACTTATATGAATTTTATAAAGAATAGTGATATTCTTTTTTTATTATAAAAAAATGGAGCCACTAAGGGCTCCTTCAGGGGGAGATTTTCACCAAGTGTTGATAATATTGAAAAGCCTGTA
>CAYWFZ010000009.1:0-3282 GCA_964458035.1 uncultured Muribaculaceae bacterium
ACTTGGGTATTTCTCCGTATTCCTTTGACAGGAACAAATTGATTATAACACAGCATATTTTATAATGTCAATTATTTTTTCTAATTTTTCGCCTGTCAAAGGGACATTTAATCGTTAGGATGGAGCTCGTTATACTTTTCCTCTATCCATATAGGTAAGTGTTGCTTTAATGGACTAAAGCCACGGACCGATTCTTTTACTTTTCTATTATCATCAATCCTATAGTTTAAGTCTTTTACAGACAATATGCATTTTTTTGTTTTATAGTCTACATCTTTTATTTCAACATAGATTGTTTCACCAATGTTTGCGTATTTATGAACATCTTTTACAAATTTATCTGATATTTCTGAGATGTGTACCAAACCTGTGTACTCATCATTTATTTTCACGAATATTCCGTAAGTTTCTACTCCAGTCACTTCGCCTTTCACAACACTTCCGACAATAATGTCTTCCATAATTGCACCTCGCGTATAATTATAGCAAAAAAACATCTTTTTGTATACAAATAATTATTTATTATTTTTTTATTAACATTATATTATGTAAGTGATCTCTTTGTTTTATTGCGCAAATAAAACATTACGTGATATAATTTTAACAGGTGATTTTTATGCCAAAGAAAAAAGTTAATTTAAAAAAAAATAAGGATGATGATTCAAAAATCATCGAAATTATTAATCAACTTAGACCATATTTAAATAGCGATGGTGGAGATATTGAATATGTAAAATATGAAGATAATTACGTATATATAAAATTATATGGTGCTTGTGCAGCTTGTATTTTTCAAGATTATACAATACAAGATAATATATATGAAGCAATTAAGGAGGTTGCTCCTGATTGCAAGGGTGTTATTAATATCGAACTCTAATGAGATAGCCATTCAATGTTTAAATATAGGTTAGAAGTTTTTATTTGCTTCATAGCATTGTAGAGAAATTTTTCATAACTTTCTCTTTTTTTATTAATTATTTTCTGTTTATCGATATTTTTTCCTGATATTGCATCAAAATAATAATTTGGATACATTAATCGTGCAAACATGAACATTACTTCTTTGTCATTTAAATTATATTTATTGATAAGTCCAATTAGCTCATCTACCGTCATTTCAGCAAAAAAGAATTTTGATTTAGTATATTCAGCGATGTCGCGAGAAATGTAATCGATTAAGAGCTCGGTAGGATCCTTATAATATAAAGTATAATTAGGATAATTTATACGAAAATGGCTTATTGTAAATCTAGCTGTAGATGGAATTCTTTTTGCGTTTTCATTTATAGTTATGGCATTTTCTGACATTCCGATATAGTAATTAAGATAATTTACCTCTTCTATGGCATCTTTGTCCATTTCTGTAATTTTTTTTATAAAATAATCAATATTATTTTCCCATATAGTGGAATAATCTATCTTAATATTAGAAATTATTGGTAAAAAGAGAAGATTTTCTCCAATAAGTTCTGATGGACCATCAGCCTTAAAAAGCGCATACATTAAATTATTATATTCAAAATAGTATTTCCCTTCTTTATTAAGTATAGGAAAGTAATAATAACTATTCATGCTATTAATTATTTCTTCGAATGATTCTATATTATGAATACTTTTAGCTATAAAAAGATTATTATCAGATTCAATGATTAAAACATTGTTAATAAGTTTTGATTTATCAACAATTAAATTGTAATAATACGAAATAACATTCTCCATAGTACAATGTATGAAAAAAGTATAGGTTATATTCCTATACTTTTATTATCTAGATGGAGTAAATGATTCAGGTCCTACAACTAAAGTTTGATCATTTGCCTCTTCTTCAGTAGTTCCTGTAGGCATAACAACATTTGTATTGCTTACAGCTGGAGTTATATCAGATATTACTGCTTGAGCGCCATTGGCACTTGCTTGATAATTATCTGTTGAAGTTCCCATATCTTGGCCAGGGATAGAAATTTCTGGTATAGCTTCAATTTGAGGTATAGCAGGTTGTGGCGTTACATCTGGTATAGTTTCGTTTCCTTGACCTATATTTGTACCCATAGATTCTGGTATTCCTACTGTGCTAGGTCCTGAATTTACTGTGGCTAATCCATCAGGTGCTGATTCAATTAGTGTTTCTCCGTTTCCGACTTGTTCTGGTTGAATCTCTGCACTACTTCCGTTATCTAATGATGTTCCAGCCTGTAAATTTTCGTTTGCTAATGCTTGTCCATTTGCAACACTTAACTCTGGAACACTTTCTAGAGCTACATCAGTTCCTGTATTAAGAGATGAATTAACTGATTCTAAGGAAGCGTCCATGCTACTAGTTGCCATATTATTTATATCAGTTCCTTGAGTAGCAGTAGTCATTTCCACTTGAGGTGATGGTTCAGGTGTTGGTGTTGAGGCGATAGCATCAGCTGTTCCTCCATTATTAACTTGTTGAGGAGCACTTGCGCTTATTTCTTCTTTATTACCATCATTTTGTGCTACTCCGTCTGCAATTTGTGCTTCTTCTGCTCCATTACCTGTATTTAATGTATTAGCAGTTACATCTGCACCTACATCTGCTGTTGCACTCTCTTGAGAAACTCCGGTGTTTGCTACGGCCTCTACGGTTGCATCTAATGGTGGTAGAACAGATTCTTCCTCTAAATGATCACTAACAACTTCTGGTTGGCTTGCTAAAGTCATTTCCTGTCCTATTGTTGGTGCTTCTGTATTAGTTTGATTTCTTTTAGCTATTTTTCCTTCAGCATAGGCTTTTAATTCATCTAAAACCCTCTTTGCTTCAGTAAAATCTTTTTTTTCTTCAGTAATCATAAAACCTCCTATTTTATGCCGCTTCTTCTTGGGCTATATAATCTTGAATAACTTCTATTGCTTTAAGAGCGTCCTCATCAGAAATTATTTCTTTTTGTTCGCTATTAGTTGTTTGTGTTGATATCTCTTCTGTAACAGCTGGTGCTACCGCTGGTGTTTCTTCTATTTCTGGTGTACTTTCCGGTATTATCGGTTCAACTGCTGGTACAGCTGATGCATCTGGTGTACTACCTGTAATAACTTCTTGTTGTGGTGCGATTTGAGTTGGAGTTTCAACTGCTGGAATTTCTTCAACTGATGCTACTGGAGATAGGTTTTCTACTATTGGTGTTTGAACATCTTGAGTTACTTCTGTAGTAGGCACAACTTCTGGTGTTGGTGCAACATTTGTTATTTCAGGAGTTTGTGCAATTGGAATCTCTTGTGGAGCACTTGTTTGTACAGGTGCTTGAACTTGCTCTTGCA
>CAYWFZ010000009.1:3382-38842 GCA_964458035.1 uncultured Muribaculaceae bacterium
TCAGCAATATATATTTTAGTTAAATCATTATCAACTTTTTCATTTAATGTATAGAATAGATATTTCTTATTTAAGTCAGAAATTACAACATGAGCAATTCCTTCAACAGACATCATATCGCCATTTTTATTTAAAATTTGTATACTATCATTCATACTAGTTCCTCACTAACCTAACCTTATTTTTTCTCTAATAAAAAATATTTACAATCATAAGCACAGTTATCTTTTATATACTTATCTAAATCTTCAATATTATTTATTTTTGTTACCTTTTTATTATCTTTTTTATAAAATCCTTTGAGTCTTAGTTTTCCATATGCCCAATCTCCAAAGACATAGTCATACTCACTAAAATACTCAGTAAATCTTTCCTCAACGCTTTCTTTGTCAAATCCGTCTCGATAATTTTCGATTACTTCATAGTCAATGTTATTTAGTTTTATTTTCATTTTATCCCCCTAAAATGCACATTATAACAAAACCGATCATTAATTCTGTAGCAACAATGCTTAAAAGCATTAATTTATCTACAAAACCATTTCCAGTTGTAAGAACAATTTTCCCTCTTTTGAAAACATTTTTCTTCTCTGGAATAATACTCATTCGATTTTCTTCAATAGTTATAATATGGTTTACTTTTTCGATTTCATCTTCACTTAGTGAAGCAATAGTTTTTATGTTATAGCCATATTTACTATATAAATTACTATCTAATAAATTAGGGTTAACAGCTATCATACGTAGTTGCGTATTACTTAACTCTAGTTTATTTGATTCCCATGCTCTAACAATCAAACCATTATCTGATGATACTAATGATTTTATCTTTTTTAAATTTCCATCTATAGGATTAAATATATGATCAAATTCAGATATTTCAGCGCGAGTAAACTCTTTTCTTTTGCTTCTTCTTATAATCATCTCTAAAAGAATCTTTTCAATCTCGGTTGTTAACCCTGTTGCTTTCTTTTCTGATTTATAATTTTTCATGAATTCATAGTATTCATTCATATATTTAATAAAGTTTTTCATATCCGATTCTTTTAAATCATACATTAGTAAGTTACACTCAAAGGCTTTTTCATTATCTATTTTATATGGTAATAAAACACTTTTCTCCCCGTAAATGATGGTAAGGACCTTTATTACATTCATTTCAAATGTAAATAGTGGTGGATAAGTTTTTCCCTCTTTATATAACATATAGGAGCTAATACCATTCTCTATAGCGGGATTTATAAATATTTTATCAACATATTTAGTTATCATAGCATCACCCTACTATAATACATAATAACATATTTTAAAATAAAAGAAAAGTATTATAAGCCTGGAAGAGTGCTTGAAGATTTATTAATCGATCCACCATAGATACTTGGTACAGACCCATTAATTATTTTTGAACTTATTAGAAGACTAAAGTTCTTTGTTATTTTTTCTTCCTTATATGGTAAATATAGTTTTTGTTCTAAGAAAACTTCTAGATATATTTTAATTAAAGCATTGTTGATGCCATAATCTACTAATTCGACATTGACATTACCAAAAGCATGCTCATAAAAATTTAATTTTATAGGAATTTTTGGCCCCAGATTTTGAAATAAAATCCCATCATCTGATACAAGTAATGGTATAGTTATATAGGTATTATCTTCATTCTTTTTAATTAACGGGTCATTCACATTAAATTCAAAAATGTTTGCTTGAATCTTTTTTACAACACCAACCATTATTTCATTTGCGTAACTTGTATCTATGTCTACATAGAGTATTTCGTCTTCAGAATTCTTATTGATTTTTATTAATCTATCGACATCTACTGATGTAGGAACAATATTATTTTTAATATAAATATTTGTGATTTCTTCAATTTTTGTGGTGGCTATGTCGATTAGTTTTGGAGATATTTTTTTGTTATAGTAGTTTATTATAAGTATTGTTGTTAATGAAATAATTATTACTAAGATTTCTTTATGTGAACTTTTAATAGATTTAGTTTTAAATTTCTTCATAATAAATTGTATGAAAAAAGGATTGTTTTTAAAACAATCCTAAATCTAGTAATACATTAAGTATATAAACAGCGCCAACAACAAGAGCTATTATTATTACAAAAATCACTACTTTTATAATAATAGTACCGTTGTCTCGTTTGGATATATCAGAAAAGTCATCATATGATGAAAGGTCAATATTAAGCTTTGATAAAGTTTTTTCGACACGTTCTTCTTTTGCTTCTGCGTCCGTTTTCTTGCTCTCAATTATCTCTTTTTCCTTTTCTGGGTCGACAACAACTAAACGTATCTCTTTTTGAGTTTGTGTTACATCACTTACTTTTTCTTCTTGTTTAATCTCCTCAGGAGATTCTTCAACCGGATCATCAGCAAGTTCACTTAATAGTTCTAAGTCCTTTTGCGTCTCCCTTTTTTTAGCTTCTTCTTTATAGTTTACTTCTAGTTGAGTGATGGTGTTAATTAGATTCATAAGATTATCTTCTTCGGCTTTTCTCTCATTATTTCTTTTAGCATCCTCAACCTTTTTTAGCTCTAAATCTAAGTTATTTAGTATTTCATATTGGGCTTCTCTTACTTTTTTTAATCTTTCTTTATTATAATCAACATTTTTGCCTTGTTTTGCTTTTTCTAATATGGCGTTAATATCATATTCTTTTGTATCAACAAGCGGTTGATTAATTATTGGTTCATCTTGGTATGCGGGTACATCAATGCTTTTTCTTTTGGGTGTATAGTCATTATATTTTTCATCTAGTATTTTACCCAATTTAGATATGTCTATGCTTGAAGCATTGTCATCAATAACTGAAACATTAGAATTAACATTAAATTCAGTTAGAGAACTATTTTTTACATCTTCATATAAATCTCGATTCTTTTGTGTACGAGACTTAACAGCAGTGCTAGATGTATTATATTTATCCATTCTACTTTGCATACTTTTCACCCTACTAAAATTTTATCATAATATGTCTATTTTTGTATATAGAAGTTGTTTTTTTTGCTGTAAATCTGTATAATTATATTATTAAGGGAGATGAAATAATGAAGCCAATTGTAGATCAAGAAAAGTGCATAGGTTGTGGAGCATGTGTAGCTATAGCACCAGATAATTTTGATTTTAATGAAGAAGGACTATCTAGCGTTATAGGGGAAGAAGTTACTGATGAAACTAGAAACGCAGTAGATGCTTGTCCAGTATATGCTATTTCAATAGAAGAGGTAGAAAGTTCTAAAAAAGAAGTTAAAGAAACTGAAAATGAAGAGGAAAAACATACTTGTGAATGTGGCGATTCTTGCGATTGTGGAGATGATTGCATATGCGAACATCATAAGTGCAAGTGTGAACACGTTGATGAAGAGGAAATTGAATTGGAAGAAGCTGCATAAGCTTCTTTTTTCATGAAAAAAAGACCTATTTAAGATCTTTCAATATAGTCACTGCCTTTATGTGGTTCATCTCTAAGTAGGTCGTTATAGTTTTGCTGTCTTAATGCTTCATAAGTCATGATAGCTACTGTATTAGATAAATTTAAGGCTCTCACATTAGATGTCATTGGCATACGCATACAATGATCTAAGTGTGGTTTTAATAGCTCTGGTGGAATACCTGTTGATTCTTTTCCAAATACAAAATATAGATTTTCATTTGGATCACTATAGTCAAAATCAGTATGAGGTTTATGTCCATACCTTGTTAGGTAATAAAACGTCCCTTTATTTTTACTATAGAATTCTTCTATATTTTCATATACAGTATAATCACATTTATCTATATAATTAACTCCACTTCTTCTAATATACTTCTCATCAAGAGAAAATCCTAAAGGTTTTATTAGATGAAGTTTTGAATTTGTTGCAACACAAGTACGCATAATATTTCCAGTATTGCCTGGAATTTCAGGTTCAAATAATACGATATTTATCATGGTAATCACTTCCATCTACAATTATATTACGTATAAGAAAAAAAACAAGATAAAAATTATCTTGCTACAAGTTCATACATATCTATTATTTGACTAAAATCGTCTTTATTAAGAAGTCGTTCTTTAGAATCTGCTGTATAAGTTGGAACTCCATCTTTATAATATACTACTGCAGGAAACTTTCTAATTTCAAGATTGCCACTTAAATTAAGTGTAGCATTTAAATTCTTGATGAAATTAGGTTCCGTCATGTGTTCTAAGACATTTAAATACATAACATTATCAATTAGATTGTTATTCTTTAAATATTTCTTTATCTCTTGTTCATTATTATGAATCTGCTCATCTTGAGTAAAACTTATTACTAAGAATGTATCAGCGTCTAATTCTTTTGTTGTTTCTTTTAAATCTTCATATAATACTTCTTTATTTGCAAGAGGGCTCATTTTGCTTTGATTGTCCTTATAAATATTAAAAAGGTTATAAAAGGCAAAGCAAGCGCTGATGACTAAAATGATTACTCCAGATAAAATTAAATAATTTCTTGATGGGATTTTTTTTGTCATACTTATCACCCTTCTATCTATATTCTAACAAATTATATGTTATTCCACAACAAGTTAGTATCTAAAGTTGCAAGTTTTAACGTTTATTTTTACGTTTAGACGCGTTAATAGGATTAACATGAATTACTGTTAAATATATTTCATCTAATGCAGAGATTTCTTTTTCTAAAGTATTGGCAATCTCATGACTTTCAAAAGTGGATAAACTCCCATCAACAAATATTGTTAAGGATATTTGATACTGGTATCCAATCGGAGTTGAATTAAAGTGATTTATTTTCTTTATTTCAGGGTGTTTATTTATTATCTTTATTACTTCTTCTTTTAAATCATCATTCATCCCTTTATCCATAAGCACGTCATATGATTCTTTAAATAATTTGATGGCAACTATAAATATCCAGATTGCTACCATAGAACCAACTAGACCATCGACATAAGTTATTCCAAACTTACCAAATATTTGAGCAATTAGATTTAAACTGGTAAGAAGGCAGTCATTTATATGATCTTTCGCATTTGCACTTACTAGTAAGTTATTATATTTTTTTGCTATTCTTGATGTAATAATATATAAAATAAACTTTAAAGTAATTGTTATTATACATACTAATAACAAAAACTCGGAATAATTATAATTATAGTCATAGAAAAGAGACTTTATAGAAGATATAAAAACACTTATGGACATAAATATCATTAAGATACTTATTAACATAGAAAATATATATTCGGCTTTTCCGTGTCCTAGATTATGATCGGCGTCCGCTTCTTTTGAAGACACTTTATTACCTATAAATGTCATAACAGATGATACAATATCTCCTGCTGAATTTAGGGCATCTGATATCATTGATTGAGAATGTGTAATTATACCTATAATAGATTTTATTACAAGCAAAAAAATGTTACCAATAATACCGAGTATACTTGCTAGTCTTGCACTTTTATATCTATCCATATGGATTACCTTCTTTCAATAGCGTATGCTAATTATATCATAAATTTGAAGAGAAAAAAGACAAAACTTGCGTTTTGTTCTAATATCTATGCAAATCAGATAATACTTTTCTTTTTAGATAAGTTACTTTATCACTTTCACATTGTCTATTAAAATCAGAGACAATTAAACCACAAATGTCAGCATAAAGTTCTTTTAAATTATATTCATTTCCATCAATGCCCATTTGAAGCACTTTTGCAATTTCTGCAAGTGACTTGCTTGTATCGCGATATCTTATTATCTTATGCCCCATTTCATGTCCAAATAAAAAGTTTGCTTCTACTCTTCTTATATTATTCATAGAGTCAGCATCTAATACAATATCATCATTCGGTAAATAAAAATAACCATAAATATAATAAGGTAACTTATTAGTTAAAATAAACCTCTGTCCTTCTAAAAAACGATTAGGTAAGTCACTTTGTTCATATGCACTAATTGATCTTTTTATACTATTTAGTCCCTGATAAATGATAGTATCAACAACAAATGAATCATCAATATTATCGTCTACATCTCTATCAAATGTTAATTTTATATCTGTATCAACTGTGATATTTCTTTCTAATCTTGTATGATTAGTAATAATTCTTTCACGCATTTTAAAACCTCCATTGAAGCGTATTCTATCATAAATGTATGTATATTGAAAGAAAAACAGTTAATACTATTAATGGAGGCGATTTTATGAGTCAAAAAGAATTAAATTATCTTGAAGATGTCTATAATCATGAAAAATTAGTAATAGACGTATTGAGTTCAAGTAAAGATGTTATCGATGATGATAACTATATAACACTTATTGATAATCAAATGGATATGCATAATGATTTAGTAAGTGATTTAGAAAAGTTAATGGGTGATGTCTGTGGAGAATAAGGTTATATTAGAAAACATTTTGACTTTAACAAAGTCACTTGTAACACTTTATTTAGATGCAACTGTTGAATCGAGCAATGAAAGTGTTAGAAATGTATTTAATAATGGGTTAACTCAAAGCTTAGAAATGCAAGACGAAATATATCAAAATATGAAAAGTGATGGAATGTATAACGTTGAGAATGTTAGTTCATCATGTGTGAAAAAAGTTTATAAGAAGTTAACAAAAGGAGAGTAACTCTCCTTTTTAATTGGCTAAAATTATATTAGTTAATTCTTCCCATTTTTTATTTAACTCTTCTAGATTTTCTTCTAATTTTTTTATTTTTTCATTTATGGCATTTGATTTATTATAATCTTCATATACATCAGTATTAAATAAATCTTGTTCTAGTGTTTTAATTTTTGTTTCACATTTTATGATTTCGTTTTCTAAATGATTTAATTCTTTTTTTAATTCATAAATATTTACTTTTTTATCTTCATTAATTGGTTCGGATATTTTGTTCTTTTCTACTCTTTTATTCTCAATTATAGTAGTTTCCTCTTTTTTCTTAGTAGCTTCAATATATTCACTATAGCCATAGGGATAAAATGTTACACCGTCATCATCAAATACAAGTAATTGATCTGCTATCTTTTTTACAAAATAACGATCATGTGAGACAAAGATAATTGTTCCCTTATATTCACTTAAAATATCTTCTAGATGTTCTTTTCCAACTATATCCATGTGATTTGTTGGTTCATCTAGTATTAAAAAATTTGGTTTATTAAATAGTATCTTACATAATTCTAACCTAACTTTTTCACCACCAGATAAGACATTTATTTTCTTGCTTACATCTTCTCCTTTAAAGAGAAATGAGCCTAGAGCTCGACGACATACTGGTTCAGTTAATTCTGGCAAGTGACTTCTAAATTCTTGTAATACAGTATTATCTTTATCAATCATGGCAAGATTTTGGTCAAAATATCCTGGAGTGACATGCAAGCCATATGACACTTTTCCACTTATGGGATCAAGTAGACCATTTAAGGTCTTAAGTAAAGTTGACTTGCCAATTCCATTTGCACCAATGACACCAATTTTTTTACCTCTTAAAATAGTTAGATTAAGTTTACAAAGTGGTTTATCATAACCAACAACCAAGTCTTCAGCAATTAAAACTTTCTTTACTGATTCTACCATCTCACTTAAGTTTGTTTTAAATACTCGCATATCTGTTTCAAGTGGTTTATCGATTAAGTCCATACGTTCAATTTGTTTTAGTTTCGATAAAGCCATACTAGCTTTAGAAGGTTTATATCTAAATCTTTCATAGATAGCTTTAAGACGTTTTATTTCTTTTTGTTGAAATTCATAATCTTTTAAAGTCCGCTCATATGCTAGCTTTTTTTCACGTTCATAGTATTCATAGTTACCTTTATATCTTACTAACTTACCATAATCTATATCATATATAATACTAACTATATTATTAATAAACATTCTATCATGAGAAACAATTATTAAAGCACCTTTATAGTTCTTTAAATAATCTTCTAACCATTCAATAGTTTTTATATCTAAATGATTTGTCGGTTCATCTAACATAAGTAAGTCTGGATGACTTAATAATAGTTTAATGAAGGCAATCTTGGTCTTTTGACCGCCGGAGAATTCACTTATTTTTTTTGTTTTATCTGACTCTTGAAAGCCAAATTTATTTAGCATTACTTCATATTCTTTTTTATATGAGTATCCACCAAGTAATTTAAAACTTTCTTGTAAGTCAGTGTATTCTTTTATGAGTTTATCGGAGTTATTCTCATTCATCTTTTTAACATAGTCTGCTAACTTTTTTTCCATATCAATTAGTTTTTTAAAAGATTTTTCAATCTCTTCAAGAAGGGTTAATTCTTCATTTTCAAAGTCAACTTGTTTCATGTAACCTATCGAATATGTACCTATTTTAGTGATTTGGAACTTATCTTCACCGACGCCTTCTGAAAACATTTCATTATCTTCAAGGGCACGCAAAAGAGTGGTCTTTCCCGAACCATTTCTTCCAACTATCGCGATGTGTTCACCATCATTTATTTCAAAGTTTACTTCCTCTAAAATGGTATTACCATTTAAAGAAACGGAAGCGTTTTTTACTTGCAATTTCATAAGAACACCTTCTTATATATTTTTTATATGTATATTCATCAATTAAGACACTTTTATTAATTCTTTTTATCTTTATACTATTCTTTAAATTTTGATATTCGCCTATACTTACTCCAACAAGCTTTCCAATACCAACTAAACTAAAGTTTAAATTTATATTATCTTTTGAATTATATCTTATTGTTTCAAGTGAATCTAGATTTTTGATATCTAAGTCGCCCAAATTATTCTTTATTTGAGCTTTTAGTTCTTCTATAACTATATCATCTAAATTATCTTCAAGAATTAGTATTTTTTCTTTTAAGTCGGCATATGTATCACATACACGATTAATTGGTGCATCACACATTGGTAAGTCACTGTTATCGTTTGGAGTAAAGTATATTTTATAGTTTTCTTTAACTACAGTTAGAGGATACTCTACGGAAATGCGCTCCCCGCAATTCTTGCATGTATGAACGAAAATACTTTTATCAATTATTTTGCTGATATCATCCCCAGTTACCTCCGAAAATAATTTTATTCTATTCTTATGTTGACATTTAGGGCATATGTAGTCTTCTTTTATTTTCATGGGTATCCTCCTTAATTCCAAATTATTATACCATAAATAGCTAATTTATTATATAATTATACTAGTGATGTTTATGAAATTAATTATAGTTATACTTGCATCATTTATGTTGATTGGATGCACAAAAAAAGAAGTAATACCTGAAGAGGTAGTATTAGATATAAAACAGGAAGGTGTTCAGGTTTTTAGTGAATCAACTCTTAATGATTTGATTGCAAACACTAATGCAGAAATTAAAAACTTAAATAAAGAACTTGATACTAGTCATATAGGAAAAAAGGAAATTGAGATTGAATTTTCATATAATAAGAAAAAATATAAGAAAACTTATGAATATGAAGTAATAGATACAGAAGCTCCAGTTTATATAAGTGCAGCAACAAGCAGAACAATAAAAAAGGGAGAAGATTATTACCCATGTAATGAAATAGTATTTGGTGATAATTATGACAGAAAACCAATATGTGAAATAGATGGCGTTTATGACTTAACTAATGTTGGTGTCTACAACGTTGAATATGTTATAAAAGATTCTTCTAATAATGAGACAAGGAAGAAATTAACAGTTAATGTAGTTGATGAAATTGCACCAGTAAATAATTCTAAAAAACCAACTAACACTTTACCACTTGATAATGTAATTCAAGAGAAAAAGAATGAAAATACAATGATTGGAATAGATGTTTCAAGATGGCAAGAAAATATTGATTTTGAAAGTGTTAAAAATGCTGGTGTTGAATTTGTAATAATGCGTATGGGAATTAATTCGGACATTGATAAAGATATTTCAATGGATTCATATTTTAAACAAAATATTGAAGGTGCAAAGAATGCTGGATTAAAGGTAGGCGTATATGTATATACTGCTGCTACAAACGTTAATGTTGCTAAGGAACATGCTAAATGGACGGTTGATGCACTTGAGGGAATTGAACTTGATTTTCCGGTGGCATTCGATTGGGAGAACTGGAGCAAATTTAGAAAATATGAAATAAGTATACATGACTTAGACGAAACCTTAGTTGCTTTTGCTCACGAATTAAAAACGCATGGATATGATACGATGTTATATAGTAGTAAATTCTATTTAGAGCATGTTTGGAAAAATGAAAGTAAACTTCCTGTTTGGCTTGCTCACTACACAAACGAGACTAACTATGAAGGAGACTACTTCATGTGGCAGATGAGTAATGTTGGAAGAGTTGATGGAATTAAAGGAAACGTTGACATTGATATTTTATATAAAAATAAAACTAGTTTAAATCTAAACTAGTTTTTATTTTTGCATAAATTCTTGATACCATTGAGATATTTTATCACTTTTAACACTTGGATTATGTGTATATTCCAGGTATTCACTTTTTGTCATCTTTTCTTCTTTTTCTCGTCTATAGTTATTAAACTTCTTTTCAATAAATAAATCACTCAAATAACCTTGAAGTAAAGATATTTTATACTCGATTGCATCATTATTTATTTTATAACGCAAGTATGTATCATCTACTTTAAATTTATCAAAGTTACTTTCTAAATCATAGTCAGATGATATATCAACATTGTTAATATGATAACTTCTTATTTTTCCCATAAGTAAGCTTATATCTTGTTGATAAGATTCTTTTATTTTTCTTACCTCATCACGATCTGTTGATAACATACTATAAAGTTCACTGTATTCATCAGTCATAATAATCACCTTATTCCAAACCCAATTTTTGATTCACTTTGTATTGCCATTGCATAGCTTCTTAAACTATTGCAGTAATATTCACGATCAGTTTCTGAAAGTAAATTAGCATTATATGCGTCCTCTACTTTTTTATAAGCTGTCTCGATATATGAGTTTAAACGAACTTCAGTTCCAGCAAGACTTCCTAAATTATTAGCGTCATGTTCAATAGTTAGGACATCTTGTTTGATGTTACTTATTAGTTCATTTAACTCAACTTTAGCTCTTTCAACCTCAGGGGATTGATATCCAATAGTTGCTTCTAATATTAATCTTTTTTCATTAATTCTATTAAATAGTAAAGTGAAGGCACTCCTTAATTGAATGTCTTTTATTCCCTTACTTAAAGCATCTGAAAATCTTTCTAATGCTTTACCATAAAGAGTACTGTATTCATCAAGTGTAGTAAATCCATTTAGTTCATCTGTCATAGAATTAATTTCACTGAATAAAACATCAGCATATTCTTCTGAATTTCCGTTTACTTTTATTAAATTTCTTTGCTTACTTGCGATAAACTCACTTACAGAAGTAATATATGGATTTATTTCTTCATATGCTTCACTGTGTTTTGCATCTTCAACAATAGAATCAAAATATTTTGTAACTGATTCTAAATCATGAATTGTAGTTGTTCCATCAATTGTCTGTTTAATTCTATTTAACTCACTTCGGTAATATTCATCTTCTGTAACTAGTTCATTCTTTCTTAAGTTTGCAAGTTGAGAGTTCTTTTCCTCTTCTGTTAATAGACTTGATTTAACAACAGGTATCTCAGCAGTTATTTGAGGAACTGAATCTTCATTTAATCTTATTTTGATTTCACTTACTAATCCTGGACTGTCGCTTGTCTTATTGTATTCGTCTTCTCTTGCTTGAACTTGCTCACGTTTTTGAGTTTCCAATACTTCTGCTTGATGATCAACTATCTCTTTAATAAAGTCATTTAAATCAATCGATTTTTCACCAAAATTAACAGAATATTCAGTATCCATTTTTGTAGGAAGAACTTTAACGATGTATTCTCTTACTGTAATATTCATTCCATCTAAAATAGATTCGGCAATAGTCTCATCAATTCTACTAACATAGTATTCACATGATTCAATTTTACCTTCTAATGTAGGAGGAGTATAACGGTCATTTAGTACACGTTGATATAATTCACTTATTTCTATCTTTTTACCAGCATATTCAATTAAACCATCATCACCCATAAAATCAAGAGCGAATCTTGTTAAATAATCACTTACTGACCTGAATTCTTCTGGACCAATTTGAACAACATCAACAAAGTTTGGGTTATTATTTATAAATTCCCTTACAGTTTTAAGTCTAATATCGTTTAATTCTATTCTCGTTACTAATTTACTATTTATGTCTTGAGCTACACTTAAAGGTTCTGCTCCGTCTTTAACAAAAAGATCAGCATTTTGCTCTAGAAATTCAAATAAAGGCACTTTTTTCCCTTGGGATATGATTGTTGCATTTGCAAAAGAATTGGGTAATAATTGTTCTGCTTTTTTGATAATGTCAAGTTTTTCCATTCATATCCTCCTTTACTTTACATATTTAATTATAGCAAAAAAAAAGACTATTTAGTAGTCCTTTTTTGATATAAAATAAAATTCCATTTGTCGTCTCCGATGAGTTCTTCAACTTCTTCGTAATTTTCTTTAAACAAATAATTTAGAGTAGTTTCATCAATCATTTGTTTATTGTTAATAACTAGTATGATACCGGCCTCATCTAATCTTTTTGTGATGTCTTTGATTAATTCATTTAAATCATTATTTTTATTTAATGCTAAATAATTGTTTAAAACTATTCCAGCCACTAAGGTATCACTTTTATCATCAACCATTTCTATATTAGATGTTTTAAGGTATTCTAAATCACACTCATTTATATTACCATATAACAATATTTTATTGTTTCTTAATAATTTTATGAATTGTTTATAGTATGGTATAAGAAATGTATTTTCATTTAAATAGTCCACATTATTCATCTAGATGCAATACTTCTTTTATTATTTCATCAGAGAAATCAAAATTACGATATTTATATACTTCATTCTTTTGTTTAGCTAAGAAGGCTCCGATCTCTAAGTTGTTTGAACCTTCAATATTATTCTTCTCACTTTCTGATTCATTAGTGTAGTCAAAAGAAATAAGAAGTGATGCAAAAACATTTTTATCTGATTCAAAGAATTTGTTATGAACGTCACTTGTTGCAAGAAGAAACATGATATTTAAACCAGCTAATTGACTTATGATTCCTGATAACATTTTTTCAGTATCTTCTTCGCGAAGTAGAAATTTATCATCGTCAATCGCGATAACTAAAAGTGGTTCTTTTTCTTCTGCCTCTTCATTATATTCATATATAGTTGTTTTACCAGATTGTTTAAGTAAATTCTTTCTTCTATCGATTTCTTGTAATACTTTAGATAAAGCAACAATTGACTTATCTAAATCATTTATAGCTTTAAATACAGGATAGTTAGTAGATTCATAATAGTTAAGTTCAACACCAGAAGTATCAACTAAAATAAGTCCCATCTCAAGTGATGTATACTCACTTATAAGTTCTAAGAGTATTTGATCTAGTAAAATTGATTTTCCACTCCCTGTTTCACCAGTAATGATAATAGATGGAGTTGCTTTAATATCAACGACTAACTTTTCCCCTCCAAGAGATTTACCTAAAACTAAAAATCCCTTTTCTAATTCATTTTTTAGTATATCTCTAAAATCCATAAAACCTCCTAAAATTCATAATCTTTTATTTTTACTAATAACTTATTAATTCTTTCAGTACGTCCCTCAAGAGGAACATTAATTGAATAAAACGTATTTTCTTCGGTATCTTCTACTTCAGTTATTAATATTTCGTCTTTATCAATATCAATTATCTTATTATCTATTAGCATCTTTTTTATAGCTTTTAAAGATGCATTTTCTAAATCAAGATTTGATATAAAAATAGTTGCATTTGTTATACCATAACTTGACCAAACTTCAACGCGATATGGTCTTGAATCTTCAAGAACACCTTCATTATAACCAATATTACATACTTCTGTGTCGCTCATAAAATCTATTGTGTCTCTTACTATAATTGGATAGTCCATATATTCACTTCCTTACACTTTCGTATTTTCTATTTTCATTAGTGATAAATAAACTATTTTTAAATCTTCTTCTCTTACTTTTAAATCTCTTAAAAGACAGTACGCATCTTCCATACTCATTTCAAAGAAGCAATTATCATTTTTTAAGATATTTTTTATAAGAGTATATTTATCCTTATCGACTATTGTTAAAAGTTCTGCTTGACTTCTTAATTTATCTAACAATTTTATCACCTACATATCTACTTATTCCAGGTATTTCTGTAGAGCTTGGAACGTTTTTACTATCTATATAATAATACTTATTATCACTTAAAAGAGATGTTAGTTCATCAAGAGATGCACTTCTTAAACTGTTTTCAATGGATTTATCGACAACAAGATAATGATACTCTGCTCCAAGATATGAAACTATAATTACTGGTGTTAAATAGGTAGAATTATCAACTTTCTTAGCGAGTATATTAATAGCAATATTTTTATTTCCTTTAAATAAAGAGGAAAATAATTTCTTAGTATATCCAGATAATTCTAATCCTTTCAAATCAGTTCTAGTTACCTCTTTTAGTAATATATATATTTTATCCGTAATAGGCATTTTAGAATATGATAATGTCTGTTTATAAGCAGCTAAGGATTCTTGAAACGTTTTCTTATCCTTACGTTTATTTTGTATATCCTTATATATTCTTTCGGTTAATTCTTTAAACTTAGCTTTTGTAACCTTATTTTTATTTATAGATGTTATATTAGTTAATCTATCATTAATTTTGACATTAGTTAAATCACTTTCACTTGGGTTTGCAAGTGATGAAATAGACACTAGATATTCTCCATATTTAAATGTTAATAGATTATTTCCAACTTCTCCACCATTCATAAGAGTTTGATTTAAAGTGAAATCTATTTTTAACTCACTTAGAAGAGATGCATAAATTGATAAAAAATCGTACATTGCAACCTTATTATTACTTTGATTTTTGGAATTAATATTATCTGTACTAGTGTGTTCTTCTAATAAACTTTGAGAAGTACTTAAATAATAATTATCATCTAAAGAAAACACTTCGCATAACTTTATGTAATAATATATGGCTTTTTCTAAATTAGAATAAGTTTCAGCTATCTCAGCATTCAAGTATTCTTTTAATTCACTTGATAGTTCAATTTTATCTATTATGCTTTCACCATATTCGTTTAAATCATTTTTTATACGATTTTTATTAATTGATTCAAAATCTATTAGAGAATAGTTTTTAATATTTTCATATCTATCTATGACATTTTTAGGAAATACATATTTTATAAGTATTCTTTCTCTTTCAACAAAGTCAACTAAGGCATAAGCAAGTATTTCTTTAGCATAGCCGAAGTTTATATCTCCATTAATAAACTTGTTAAATTCGTCTTCACTGCAAGAAAGTATCCTTATTAATACAGAGGCAGGAATATCTAAGCACGAATCATTTATAAATGTCCTATGAAGGGTATTTCTGTATCTTTGTTCACATGAGAATAAAACCCATGAGCTTCTTATTACAGCTGAACGCATTAATTCATGTTGGGATAACTCACCACTCATTTGATTTAGCGCTTCTATAAATTCTCTTCTTGTTAACTTTATTGAAGCAACACTTTTTAAATCTATTATATAGTCAATTCTAGCTGCAATACCTAAATCATTACTTAAATTATTTTGAAGATATCTATACATTCCTTCATCAGATAATAAATCATGGATTAGTTTTTTACTTACTGATTTGTGCTCAAGTTCATCTACTTCAATCAAATCATTGTTTTTATACTCTAAAAATAGTCCTTCACTTTTTAAAACAAGGGAGGAGGCAATATTCTTTTTTATAGAATGTCCATATTCATTTGCAACTTCTTCATGAGTATAAAAAAGATTTCTATCCAAAAACTTTTCATAGTCAAATGATTTAGCCATAATGATACCTCCTCTAATACTTCTATTATAACATGGTCAAGTATATGAGTTCACTTAATTATAATTGTTTTTACATTTATTTGCACAAAAAAACTAACTAAATAGTTAGTTTTAGACTGTTGATAAGTCACACAAAATGGACTTTTTATATATTATATATTCAAGTCAATCTCATAGTATTTTGACTGTTTTGTTTGAACTACTGCTATATAATTCTTCAATTGAATCATACTCCTCAACATCTATTTGAAATTGATCATATAAATCTTTCCACTTATTAAGAAGTTTATTAAATTCATTAACATTAGCTTGTAAATCATATGGTTTATATTTTTCTATCAAATTAAATTCAGGAATATTAAACTGACTTGTAAATTCGTCAAAGAATCCTTGCGCATCAATCATTGTCCTAAAAGATAAGTACTTGTTGTTATTATTTGAAGCATACACTAATTTATTATAATAGTTTGAATATAATTCTTCGTACGTTCCAATTAAATCATTTCTAGTTATTTCTTTTTTCTCAATATTATTACTTTCTTCTTTATATAAATTATTATCTTCTTTATTAAAATAAGTTAATAATATGGTAACTAAAGAATTAACCCATTCTTTAATATCTCTTAAGGAATTTAAATCTAATATTCCTTGATAATATCCTATAAAATTGTCGGGAATATTAACCATAAAAGATAATTCTGCCAATATATTTTTTGTACCACCAAATAAATACAATTTATTGTTTATAAATAAAATATTTTCTATATCATTCATTAGTGAACCGACTAATTTGTATAATTCATTCAAATTATCTGTTCTATTAATTGAATTCTTCTTTGAAATAATGGAATTTAAATATTTATTAATAGTTTCCTTATTTTTTTCTGTATTATTCATATTTATATCTAACTCTTCTTGTAGTTGGTTATATTTACTTAAAACTTCTTCATTTCTATAATAAACAATCTCTAACTCTTTTAATTTAGTTGAAAACATATTTTCATATTCAGCCATATGCTCAAATCTATCCCAAAAAGTATAATATATATCTTGTCCAATTCCATCTAAAATAAAACACTTTGATATATCATCGATACTGTCATTTGCTATAATTACTACATCAAAATCTGATTTTTCATGATATAAACCATTACAAAATGTTCCACCTATAGCAACCACATCAACTTTATCTGGATATTCATTTTTTATTTTGTATAATATCTTTGATAATATTTTGTTATTTTTTTCTTTTAATTCGTTTTGTTTTTCTTCTGATAGATGATTATCTACTCTTCTAATTAGTAATCTATGTCCTTGCTTTTGAACTAGTTTAAATCCTTTTTTTCTATAGAATTCAATTGATTCAGAGTTGGTGCTTTCAACATGAGTTATAACTTGATCATATCCTTGTTGCTTTGCAAATTCAAATGACATTTGCATTAGTTTAGTTCCTATACCTTGTCCTCTATATGATTCATTAACACAATAATCATCCAGATATATATTCGCATACGCTTTGTTATTAATAATTGATATAAAACCGATTACTTTATCATCTTCTAATGCAACATATATTAATCTATCATCATTTATATAAAACCTATCTAAATATCCTTCCTCAAATCCCGTTTCAAAGTTTTCATAATTAATTTCTCCTTCTCTTTCCATTCTGCTGTTAACAGTTTTAATCATTTCAATAAATAAGTTATTGATAGAAGGAATATCCTCTTTAATCGATTTTCTATATGTAATATTACTCATAATCAATCAAAACCTTTCATTTCCATTATAGCACAAGAAAAGTAGAGTGTTACATCTACTCATACTAAATAGTTAGTTTTCTATCGTTCAATTTTAAAAGTACATAATATATTACCAGATAAAGTAATATAAATATTAAAAATATACAATTAAGGTGACTAAAGTAAAGTTTATAAAATTCCAAATTACTCGTTATGTAACTTATAATAAATAGTAAAGATTCTGATATAAGAAAATAGATAGTAAATAATGGAATAATATAAATGAAATCAAATATAATTAGTTTTTGTTTTGTATAACCAAGTGAATGCATAATATACTTGGTCTTTAAATCAAATTCTTGCTTTTTCTTAATTTGATTAGTAATTAGAATAAATCCTAATATGGTAAATAGAATTACAATTACCAATAATGTATATTTTATATTTGTAAAATGTTCAAGTTTTTCGGTTTCATTAGATATGTAATAACTTATATTCTTTTCTTTTAAATATTCAATTATTTCATTTTGATTATATCTATTAATAGGTATTCTACAGTATGTTATTTTATAATCTTTGCATTCTTTCTTTTCTATTATTTTATTGTTTAAAACTTCTTTGTTTTCAACAGTAATATCTATGTACATTTTTTCATCTATTGTTATATTCAGTTTATAATCATAAAAGAAAAATATTGATGCAAATATACAAATCAGTATATACAAAAGAAAAAGTAATATAAATGTATTTTTACTTTTTCTATCATTTATAAAATATTTTAATGCAAGTTTTATCAATTTATTCACCAACTTAAATTTGTGTCTACACTTTTCTTTTTTATTCTCTTTAGTGCTATTTTACTTGTTATAAATATTAGAACGGATGAGATTATAAAGTATCCAATTAAAGATAAGAAATTAGGTTTAATTATAATTCTATAAAACATTAGAGGGTAGAAATATAATAGTAGATATATAAGTAATAAAATTATTGCTATTATACTAATTGAGTAAATAAAACTTTTAACTAAGACGTATGTGTTTTCGATATTTATTAAAGATTCATAATCTTCGTCATCCATACCAATTGATTTATAAATAGCATATTGTTTTGTTTTTTCTTCTACACTTGATATAGTAAATTTATATATGAAAACACTAGCAAAAACTATAATAATAAATATTATGTAGTATCTTAAAGCAAGTAGGAAATTAAGAAAATCATAATTAAGCATACTCGTTTGACCAATGGCAAAACCCATAGTATTTAGATTATTTTGTACTTCATCTAAATTTTTTACATCGTCTATTTCAACATAATATACTTTATAATCAAAACTTCCATCATTAAATCCTTCCATATAATAATCATAGAATTCTTTTATTAACTCATGCGATACATAACATTCCGCATAGTCTAGAGATCCCTTAGTATTTTTAAAAGTACCAACAATATTCAAAGTTATATCTTTTTTAGATGAATCTTTATTACTTGTTAACTGAATAATCATGTCTTCATTTATGTACTTATTCATATTAGTTATCGTTTTTCTAGATGTAAAATTATTTACTTCTATATCAACATTGTTTATAAGTTTTTGAGGACATATAATTGAGTATTTATCTTTATAATTATTGTTTGAAAGTTCAATTAATTGTTCATTTGATTTTCCAACTAAATTAATATCCCCTTTAAAATCTTTGTTAGCTAATTTTATTGTATCAACTATTTGACTTTTCTCTCTTTGTTCATATAAATCTTCTATGTGTTCTATTTTCTTTATTTTTTCTAAATTGTCTTCTACTTTGTTTTCTTTATTATATGAACCAACTACAAGTTCTCTAAAACTGCTTTGGTAAGAATAAATATTAGTCATATATTGGATGGTACTTTCTGTAAATGTTAAGCCAACAAAAACTATAAGTGATAGTATTACATTAGTGATAATCTTTCTCTTTTTATATTTAGTTTTATCGCATTTTATTAACGCTACTTTTTCTTTTCTATTCATGTTTTTTTAGTGCTCCATTTTCAAGTTTATATATTATATCAGCATACTTTAATACTTTTTCATCATGAGTTACCACAATAACACATTTGTCTTTGGATATTTTTTTTAGAAGTTCTAAAATATTTTTCGTATTTTCATTATCAATACTTCCAGTTGGTTCATCAGCAAGAATTACATCTGGATTATTAACAAGTGCGCGTGCAATTGCTACTCTTTGCTCTTCTCCTCCTGATAGTTCATTTGGAAAGTGACCTCTTCTTTCTTTTAAATCGACAAATTCAATTAATTCATTAACTCGCTCATTATTTTTATCTTCAAAACTAGACTCAGATGATATAACTAAAGGCATTAAAATATTATCATACACATTAAGAAAATCTAGTAAATTATATTCTTGAAATATTATTCCGATTTTTTCATTTCTAAACTTTGATAATTCTTTATCACTAAATTTAGAAATGTCATTATCTAAATAGTTAATCATTCCAGAATCTGTTTTTGTTAAAGCAGCAAGACATTTTAATAATGTTGATTTCCCAGAGCCACTTTTACCTGTAATCGCATAAAACTTACCAGTCGTAAACTCACATGATAGATTCTTTAATACTTCAATTCTTTCTTTATCTTTTATATAACTTTTGTTTAATCCCTTTATTGTTAATATTTTTTTATTACTCATATCTTATCTCCTACTTATAATATAGCATATATAGAAAACTAGTAATAGTTAATTTAAAATAAATTTTAAAACTAATGGCAAAAGACTATTGTTTTATCAATAGTCTTTCAATATTAGAATAGTTATTTATTCAATATATTCTTAAGCATCCCATGGATCATTTATACCAAATTTGGCATATATGCTGCTATCTCTAGTTGCATTAACGTTAATTGAACGAATAACAGTATTAGAATATCCGCTAGGCATATCTTGGTCATTCCAATATCTATGATTTTCTTCATTCATAAGTATATCCCAGTGTTTATATTCAATATACTTTCCACTGTTATTTCTATATTTAGTGGTATTTTGCATATAAACTCCGTCAGATCTACTTATTGTATATGGAGTTGTAGATACAAAATATCTTGTATCTACCGCCAATGATATCATTTTTGAATAATTGTATTTTAATGTTGCATTTGATACATAATACTCTCTTTCTGCGGAAACCACTCTTAGTGATAATACACTAGTTATTGCTACTGCACAAATCAATAAAGCTATTTTGACTTTTTTCATCATCTCACCTCCTTCTTTTTTAAAAATTCAATTTATATTAAACCTATTGAAGTTTAATACCATTTATTATTTACTCTTTCTTAAGTAAAATCTTGGCTTCATAAATATTACTAATAAGATGTTAAATAGGCACATCACTATACAAGTGAAAATATAATAATTTAGATTAAATATTACCAAATCCAAATTATACCTCTCATTTAATACACTAGTTAAAGCAATTGATAGAATAATTGATAACATATAATTTATTATTGTCATTGAAAATATTCTTTTAAACATATTTATTTTTAATTCACACTTTTTATATCCTAAGATAGCTTCTAATTTACTATTTATATCTAGATCATTTATTATATTTTTGCTTATGATTATATACATCGCTATAAAAGCCAGATATAGTAAAGTCGTTATTGTTCTAATTCCTTTCAATTGAGTTTGATAATCATTTAATTTTTCACAACTTATATCTCTATATGAATTACAAGAAACACCAACTCTTATAGTGTCATCGTCATATTTTTTTAATTTAGAATAATCTTTATTAATATCATTTTCGTCTTTTAATCTTTTTAATTTGGCGGTATATATATTGCTATCTTTTCTTGTCATTAAGGCATTAAACATTTTATTTGAAATAATAAACTCTGGATGAAGAGATGCATCGAATACATCTTTAATTATGAATTCATATTCTTGCTCCATAAAAAGAGTTTTTATCTTTTTCCCTTTATACTTTTCTATTATGCTTTTGGAATTTTCATATTGTACTGAATCTATTCCTAATAAAATTTCATTATTCTTAAGATTGCTATTTTTATCTGAAAACGCAAGAACTGTGTTGTAAGAATAATAGGCTAATGATTCCCATGTTAGAGGATTATTGATATTAGGATCATTTTCGAGTATTCTGTCGCTTTCTGTTGGGTGGAATTCTAGAGCTTCTCTTACAGAGTCAATTCTTTCATCGTTTATTATATTTTCGAAATTATCTTCCTTTGTAGTGATTATTAGCAAATTAGAAGCATGATAAATTTTATCAATATTTTCTTCAATATATATATTATATGAATTTAATAATCCAACAACTGTTATGATTACTGATAGTAACAAAATATAGATTCTAGTTGTAGTTTTTCTAAAAAAGCTTCTAATTATCATGCCGTTTCTCCATTTAGAATTTGTGTTGGATTTCTTTTTAATCTTTTACTAATATAGAAAAAGTTAATTATAGAAGTACATATTATCATTAATATGTATGTTACTATAAAAGGCCATATAGCAATGTGCCATCTAACTCCTAATAGTTTTACATTAGCATAAAAGAAATTATGAATTATAAACAATAGAGGCTGTAATAATATAACTTCTAAAAGATATGATAATGATATTATTAAACAATTATCTAATATATACATACTTCTAATTTGATTTTTATTAAATCCCAGTGATTTTGTAATTCCTATTTCAAACATATTATTCAAAACTTTTTTCTTTATATAAGCTAATCCTACTAATAAAATAACTGATACAGACACAAGAATAATGGTATTACAAATGGAATTTATTATAGCTTCGGTACTTTCTTCACGATAAGCTTTATCAGTATGCATAATTCCCAATTTCAATAATTCATTTTTTACTTCCTCTTTGTTTTCAAATTTATCAACTGTTAACAATAAGGCCGTATCTATGCTGTCGTTGTTTTTTTGCATGTCTTTATAGATACTTGCAACTTGTTTTCCTGGGGCGTAACACACAGATGGTGAATTGCTTTCATTGTCATATTCATAAAGACCAACTATTTTTAATTTTAAAGTATTTTTTTCTCCTTCTATAATTTTACCTGTTTTATTATCAACTTTTCTTATAGAGTAAGAAGCACTTAAAGTTTTTCCTAAAATATCTTTACCATCAAGCATTTCGCTACTCTTTAAATTATCTAAATATGTGTTTGGATAAAATTTTTCTGGACATATCATCACATTCTCTTCATCGAAACTTATAGTTCGCCCTTTTGTTACTTTAGGAATTATATCTTTATCGCCATAATATAATCCGAGATAATTTCCTTCAAAATCTTCGATTTTTACGTTAGACAAAGTTATGTAATCCACATTTAAGCTATGAACATCAACGACATGATTAAGTCGTTTTAGTTGTCCTATATTAAAATCATAATCTTTATCATTTAAATATTTTAATATTTCATCATAACTCTGAGTTACAACTATTTGTCTTGAACTAATGTCATGTTCATTTGACCAAGTATTCTCATAGTTTCTCATATGCATAAATTGTAAACAACATAACAAAACAAGTGAACATAGACTCATCATTATAATATAATAAATGTTTTTCTTATCTCTTATATTTCTTTTAAATATAAAACTTATGTGAGGTATCATTTGTTTCATTTTTTCACCTCAATTATATTTTTATCGTCTAGTTCATATAAAATATCTGCATATTTTTTTACTTCTTCACTGTGAGATACTACTATGATACACTTTCCTTCTTTACTGAGTTTTTTTAATAATTCAAATATCTTTTTCTCATTTGTTTTATCCAAGTTTCCAGTTGGTTCATCCGCAATTATTATATCGGGGTTATTTGCAAGAGCTCTAGCTATAGCAACTCTTTGTTTTTCACCACCTGATAGTTCCTTTGGAAAATGATCAAATCTATCTTTTAAATCTACTTTTTCAAGTAATCTTATTGCCATTCCTTTCATGGCTTTTTTGTTTATTTTTTCATTTACTAGCATTGGATACATTACATTTTCATAAGCTTTTAAATACTCATCTAAAAAGTAATCTTGGAATATGAATCCAATCGTATTCTTTCTGAGTTCTGCAAGTTCATTCTCACTCATTTTTGATGTATCTTTTCCATTAAGTAAATATGTACCATCTGTTACTCTATCGAGTAAACCTATAATATTTACTAGAGTTGATTTCCCTGAACCGGAATGTCCCATTATTGCATAGAACTTTCCTTTTTCAAATGATACATTCAAATCATCTAGTACTAGTAAATTTCTTTTTTTCATAACATATTCTTTTTTTATTTTTTTTAATTCTATTACTTTCATACTTCCTCTTTTAACTTAAGCTTATTGTTACTCCACGCATTGCATCATAATATGATTTAATGCTGTTTTGGAATAAAAATACTCCACCATATCCATTTTTGGAAAAACTATATTTTTGTGAATTTGCTAGTGAAATGTTACTCGTTACGTGCTGATAGCTTGCTGTTATTTTTCCTGATTTTGTGACTTCGAGTTCTTGTATTAAACTAATCTTTGTTCCATTTCTTGGCAACATTATTGTTGCAGCTATTCCATTTTTTTCTTTTTTTAATAATGAATAAGATGCACTCTCACTTTCACTATAAACAAGGGTTTTTGCGTGTCTGATTAATGATGTTCCATCTAAATAAGCACCAATATTATCATAACTTCTTGTAACTGGAGATGTTTTCCACTCAGCAGTAATAATAATTGTACAGGTATTTGAACAAGCAGATGCAATTTTTACTGTTTTCTTTGGGGAACTATAACTTCCTTCTGCAAAAGGAACTATTTGGTTATCTGTTGTACTTATTTTTATTTTCTTACTCATAATATTTGATGAAATAAAATTGTTATAATCTTCTTTTGTCATATAGTTGATGTATCCTTCGAAATAAATATTATTTAAAAAGTCATACTCCTCTTTAGTAAATGTCACTCCATTACTATTTGTGTAATAGATTTGTTCTTTTGCATTAACGTTGCCAACAATAAAACAACTCATTATGCAAATAATCATAATTATTTTTTTCATACAATTCACCTCTTCTGTTTTCACTATAGCATATAAATAAAAAAAGGGTATGTGCAGATTTGGCACACCCCTAAAAATAACAAATGTGCCAAATTCGCACACCTATTTTTTATAAAGATTCTATTATGTTTTTTAATAACTCTAAATCAATTTTGTAATTTTCACAATTTCCTTTATCACATTTTTTATTTGTCATATCATATGAATATAATGTAGTATTTTCTTCGCCATTTTTATATTTTGATTTTTCAATTACTTCATTAACGTATGCCATATAACTTATTTCATAATCAACATTGTCGATTTTATATTCTATTTTAATATATTTATCAAAAAACATTAATGTGTATTTTCCCCCGTTTAGTTTAACTTCCTTTTTTGTATTAATAGCAATTTTTTCTTTTAACTGTTTTATATAAGAATTATCCTCTAACTCCTGTTTATTATTTCCGTTCGATATCTTTTTTCGTTTTTTATTGAAGAAGCTAGAATTATTGTATTCTTCAATTAACTTTAATTTAACAGTATGTATTTCGTTGTTTGTTTGTGTTATTTGCATTGAAAAACCGTCTTTAATATTTTTTAGATTTTCAAAATCTATATATTCTTGATAACCATAGAAGTCTCTGAATCCAACTTTATTAATATCAGTAGTTTCTACTATCACTTCATCATTATATAAAAGTGCCACTTTTTCTATATCATCCATTTTATAATTAATTTTCATTTCAAAAAATATTTCATCGGGTGTCTTGAAAAATGTGCTATTTTCTATCTCAATCTTTTCATCACTAGTTGTTATTTTATAAAGTTTAAAGGCTTTATAATTTGATACAAAATAATAACTTAAAAATAGTATTATTGAAGCAATTAAACCTGCTATAGTTATTTTTAATATCACATGTGATTTATGTAGTTCTTCATTTTGTTCATCATATGTTATTAGTTTTATGCGATCAATATGCTCTTTATTTTGTTCATTTTTTCTTTCTCCTGCAAGCAATTCATCTACTGACACTTTGAAGTATTTAGCTAAAAACTCTAAACTATCTGATGTTGGTTTTAATTTGGAATTTTCCCATTTATTTATAACAGTTCTATCTATATTTAGTATCTCACCAAGCTGTCCTTGACTTATGTTTTTTTCAGTTCTAAGTTCTTTTATAAATTTTCCTATTTTATCGTTCACGATACTTTCACTTCCTTAAATTATTATAACATGTATTTGATAGATAATTTTTTTTATTAAAAAAAACAGATGTTTTAGCACCTGTTTATTCAGATCTTAGTGCCTCTACTGGGTCTTTTTTACTTGCCATTCTTGATGGTATTAAACCAGCTAGTAGAGTTAATAATATACTTATGATTATTAGTATTATTGCTCCAACATATGGTAGAGATGCTATACCACTTATGTTAAGAGTATTCTTAATTATTATATTAACTGGCATATTAATTAAACATGTTACTAGTATACCCATGACGCCTGCACAAGCTCCTTCAATAAGTGTTTCAGCATTAAATACTCTTGATATATCCTTTTTGCTTGCTCCAATGGCTCTTAATATACCAATTTCTTTTGTTCTTTCAATTACTGATATGTAAGTGATAATTGCAATCATGATACTTGATACTATTAAGCTTATTGCAACGAATGCGATTAAGACAGTTGATACAACATTAACAATACTTGATACAGAAGACATCATAATTCCAAATACATCTGTATATTGTAGTTCATCTTCTTCTGATTTTCCTTTATTATATTCATCTATTATGTCTGTAATCTTTTCTTTGGAATCAAAATCACGTGGATAGATATTTATAGAATCAGGATTCTCTAAATCTGCAATTCCAAGTTTAGTTAAGTTTTGTTCATAAGTTGATGTAGCAAAGCTAGACATTGTTTCCATGTAGGAAGCTAATTCTTCTTTACTCATTTTTTGAATAGAGGCAAGTTGTTCTTTAGATAGACTACTCATATCGAATGATGAAGAATCACTAAACTTTTTACCCGTGAAGATATTTTTTTCTTTATTTTTTAATTGGTCTTTTGCTATGTCAGTTTCATTTATTTCTTTAATCATTTTTTCCCATAATGCATGAGTATAACCAACAAGTCCGTAACCAGAGTCAGATACAGATTCTTCATTAGGTCTTATAATTCCAACTACTTTTAGTTCGTCAGCATCTTTTAAAACCTTCTTCATATAATCTTCATCATTGCTTTTATCTATCCATACACCATTACTCTTTTTATAAAAGTCTGTATTTAAGACAAGTTTATATTTTAGGTTTAATAGTTCATCTTTAGTAAATGTTTTATTTTCAAATTCAACTTTTTCTCCACTTACCATATTATTAAATTGTTTTTTTAATTCATCTTGATCAAGTAAACCTAAGCTATATAATGTATAATCAGATAATTCATTATTGCCATTAAGAATTATAACTAATTCATTATAGTTCTTAGGCCATGATCCAGCAACTAAATCATATTGTCCTTCATTGAATTCTTGGTTGTCTAAAAGTTCTGTAAATACATCATAGTTAGACATGTATCCTGAATATACACTAGAAACACCATCTGTTCCCATACCGATTGCATCAAGTACAGTAGTAGGATTTACTCTCACAACTTTATTTAAATCATTTTTATATAGATTTAATTGTATGTTGTAACCATATACAATATCAGTTACATAATCATTTATCTCTAATTTGTCATTTTCAATATACTTTTTAAATGATGCTAAATCATTTACCTTAACATCTTCAGTTATACTTGAAAACATATCACCCATGATATTTTTAGAATGAATTAAATCATCATCATGTGTTTCATTATCTCCGGAATCCATAAATGAAAGAAGCATACTAGAAATATCAACAGATTCTTTTGAAATAGTTAATGGATATGATCCTAATGTTTCTTTTTCTGTTTTATCTATATAGTTTTGTATACCGTTTGAAAGTGATAAAATTAGTGCGATACCAATTATACCAATTGATCCTGCAAACGCGGTAAGAATAGTTCTTCCCTTTTTTGTCATTAAATTATTAAGTGAAAGCGATAAAGCTGTTAAGAAACTCATCTTGCTTTTTTTAGACTTTTTCTTATCTTCTTTTTCTTCTTCTAATCCATCAAAGGCATTAGAATCATCCACTATTTTTCCATCTAATAATTTAACAATTCTTGTCGAATATTTCTCTGCTAGTTCTGGATTATGAGTAACCATTATTACAAGTTTATCTTTTGCTATCTCTTTAAGTAAGTTCATTACTTGAATACTTGTTTCAGAATCTAATGCTCCAGTTGGCTCATCTGCAAGTAAGATATCTGGATCATTAACAAGTGCACGAGCTATCGCGATTCTTTGCATTTGTCCACCACTCATTTGGTTTGGACGCTTATTCATTTGTTTTTCAAGTCCGACTTTCTTTAATACTGCAATACTTCTTTTTCTTCTTTCATCTTTACCCACACCAGATAAAGTTAAAGCAAGTTCAACGTTTTGTAGTGCTGTTTGATGTGGTATTAAATTATAACTTTGGAATACAAATCCAACGCGGTGATTACGATATAAATCCCAATCACGACTTTTGTATTTCTTTGTTGAAATACCATTAATTATTAAATCTCCTTTAGTATAGTTATCAAGTCCACCAATCAAGTTTAGCATAGTTGTCTTACCTGAACCCGATTGACCGAGAATTGAAACAAACTCATTTTTTCTAAATTTAATAGATACATTATCTAAGGCCTTCTGAGTTAACCCAGCTGTATTATATACCTTAGAGATACCTTTTAATTCTAGCATATTTCCCTCCTTATTAATTATATAATTATTTCTAATATACTAATAATAATTAATACTCCTAATATTATAGCCGAAGTCTTTGAAACATACAATCTTTTTATCGATTCATCAATTCTTTTATCACTTTCTTTTCCATGTTCCGTTAATTTAAATCCAAATGAAGTGTAGTTTTCTAAGTTATTTTCTGATATAAGATAGCATCCAATATCAGTGTTGTAATCAATGTACTCAACATCACTCGGTGCACGGAGTATTAGTATAAACATTAAGATATCTCCAATGGCACCACCAAAGTTTAAAATTGATAAACTTACGAGATTAGGTAACTTAAATAAAATCCCGATTGGAAATGTTATGAATGTTAAAACAACTAATGGAAGCGCGATAGATATAAGGGCTGCTTTTTTATTTATTTTTTCCTGACATGCTGCAAATAATACTCCCTTTTCTAAAGTGATACCAAACTTAATATTTTTCTTGTTTTTAGCGAATATTAAAAATCCAAGTCCATGTAATAATTCGTGAATAATAAAATATAAAATAAGTTCTAGCAAAAATAAACCACTGTTACTAGAATAAAAATCAAACTTTAATATAGCTAGTATAATTATTGGAACTATAAACATCACTATTGAAAGTATATTAGCAATTAGCATATTTAATTCATATTTATAGTATTTTTTCATTATATCACCTAAAATTAATTATACCATAATTAGAAAAGTTTGATATAATAACTAAACGTGATGTATTATGAATTTATGCTATTTAAATGAAGAACTAAATTCTAAAATTAAAACTACTATTCTTACTAAAAATGATATTGAATTATTTATAAGAGGATTTTTGAGTTTTTCGGGTATTTCTAATGAGCTAAAGTGTATAAACTATGTTATAGATAGAAAGGGAAACTTAGCAAGATATAATTATTTAACTCATATTTTAAATATAGATTATGATGCACTTATAGATGATGCTAAAGAAGGATATGGAAAAGATACTGATTGTGAACTAATACTTTTCACTAATATAATGATTATCTTAAGCTTAGTGCATGAAATAACACATATATATCAATATGCTCATAAAGATGATAATTCTTTACCTTATAATATTATTAAAAAAGAATTTGGATTATTTAAAATACTTGAGGATGACGAATATAATAAATATTGGGGATATTTTACTTGTGAAAGAGAAGCTGTTATTAACTCTTATGAATATGTTTTATTTCTTCTTAGAACAGTGATAAAAAATGAAGAAATGTATGATTACTTTTTTTCAAACTTAGTTGATAGTTTGACGAGTTGCTATAAAGTAAGAAAAAAAGAAGTCATATCTCCATTACAAGTAATTAATAAAAGATTTAGGAATAAGACTACTAATCCTATTAATTTGAATGACATATATGAATCTTTAAAATATGGTTATCCAATTAATCGAGAAGAATATGAATATTATAAAAAGAACAAGGAGATAATTGTTACTAAAAAAATTACTTGCATGACAAATAAAGATATGTTATTATAGATGACAATTTAAGGGGGAAATATTATTATGGGAACTACATATGAAGTAAAAGAAACTGATTTAGTGGATATTGAAAATTATTGCAATGAATTAAGTACTATATCTGGTTTAAGTGTTCCAGCTGTAAGAGTTGTTGTTTTAACTAATTTTGCTAGTGTTTATTCTAATAAAGTATCGTTTACTGATGCTACTAGTAATATCGTAAAAGAAATTAGTGCAATGATTCAAGTAAAATCTTCATGTAGGCCACTTAATAGAAGTACAGTAAAAAAACAAGTTCTGGTTAATTAGAACTTGTTTTTATTTAAAGTTACAATGTTTACATAAATCTTCAATTCTCTTATTCTCTTTAAAACCATTGAGCATTCTTTTACATTTAGGTGAATTTATTATTGTAGATAAATCATCTTTATATATATTACCAAGATTTACTTTTCCTTCTGAATCTAGGCAACAGGGAACTACTGTTCCATCAACAAGTATACCAATGTGATCCTTTAAGGCATAGCAAGGCCCAGATTCACAAGATTCGTAGGAATCAGCTGGCCAAGTAAATTCATCATGCGTACTTATGAAAATATTCTTATCTAATGTTCTATTATTTTTAATGTTTTTATAATCAAGACTGGTATTATATTTTTTATTTATAGCATCTATTATATCTTCATTGTATTTAGAAGATACCCATAAACGATAGGATATAAAAGTATACTCTCTTAATTTATCTGTTACAGAAAATATATTATCTAAGTATTCAGATAAACTTATACCATACGATTCATTGAAACTATGAAGTGATATATTTAGTTGCCTAATGTTTTTATTATTTTCAATATTTCTAATTAGAAAACCATTGGTTGTAATATTAATATTAAATTGCTTACTTGCTAAATTAATAAGTTCATTTATTTTAGGATGAAGTAATGGTTCTCCTAAGATATGAAAATATAAGTAATCAGTGTAACTCTTTATTTTATCTAAAATTGTTTTAAAATTATCTATTGTAATAAACTCTTTTTTTCTTTTTGATTTTGCACAAAAGGGACAAGACAAATTACAGGCGTTAGTTATTTCAACATATATTTTTTTATACTTCATCATTTTTCTTTGATGAAATAGCACTTACTAACTTTTTCACTACTTCTGCTCTTTCTTCACACTTATCTTTTAACTTTGGATGTCCATAGTATGAATATCCTCCAGTTATACTATCTTCATAACTTGATATTTCTTTTAAATAGTCATTTATATTATATTCAAGATTAGTTAAATATATAGTTAATAGATATGCTGCTTCTAAATCAGGAAATTCATCTGTTTTAAATCCAACACTCAAGTATTTTTTTAAGACTTCACATGATGAACAATATAGTGAGTAGTAATTTACTACTGAGCTATATGAATCTTCTATGACAGAATCAGAAAAGTGATTAAGTTTTGAAATAGTATGATAGAATAAAATAATAAATTTATATTGCAATTTTATCTTTTTAGAATATTTAGAAAATTTTAAAATACCCCTAATTATATCAATAATATCATCTTCTAATGATTCATCTCCAGCTTCAAATTTCCTTATTGTATCAATTATTAAAGCAACAGATTCTTGTTCTTCATTTGTTAATAAAACATCTTCCATATTATATACCCCCTAATGAATTAAAATGGATTTTCATTTAGAATATCTAAGTCAAAGTAGAAACACACCTCATCATAGTATTCATCTCCTATTTGAGCTTGTTTTTCTTCAACTATTGATCCACCCATATCTTTGTAGAATTGTTTTGCATTTTCATTATCTTTAAAACACCAAATTATCATATTATCGCAGTTCTTTTCATGAAGTCTTTTAGCAGTTTCTTTAAATAATGTTGACCCAATTCCTTTGTTTAAGGAATCAGGCTTGATATATAAACTTACTAACTCTGAATCATATTTTTCATTTTCTTTTATATTAAAACATGAGTATCCTAGTACTTCATCTTCTTTAACTGCAACAAGCACTAAATCTTTAAATTCTTCGAAGGAGGCTATATATCTTTCAGTTTGTTGTTTATAATCTAACGCTTTTAAGTATTTTGAAGATACGATATTATCATAAGCATTACGCCATCCATCAACTTTAATATGTGCCATTTGTTCTTGATCTTCTAATCTATTTAATCTTATTTTATATTCATCTCCTGGAGTTAGTTTTTTTATTGCATCATGCATCATTTTCAATGACGAGATAATTAAATCGTCTTCAATTGCGAATGTAACACGACCAATTAGTTCTTCTTTATTAGGCCATGAAATTGACTGACCTACAAGGAATCTTATACGACATGTTTTATAAAAGAATTTAAGTAAGTCTCTTTCTGTGTTGATTATACTTCCTTTATATTTCATACCTTTCATTTTAGTAAAATCAAGTATTGCAAAGAATCCAGCTTCTGGAATCAATCCATGTGGAATAGATACTAGCGGCATACCCTTAAGAAGTTCATCTATTTCTTTTTCGCTTAGATTTGTTTCCTTGATAGTCTCTAATACTTTATCTTTATATTTTTTATCAACAGAATCAATTCCTTCAACTAATGCACGAAGTAGATTAAATTTATATTCGTATATTCCTCTTAGTTCAGTAAAGTATTCTTTATAAACTTCCTCTCTTTCTTCTGTTGTATTATAGGCGCCTGCTAATGCTTGTCCAACTATGTCAGGTGCTGAATCCATTCCTTGAAATATACGGTTAATAAGTTCTCTTATAATTATTTCATCTGCTACAACAAATCCAGCTCTTAAAGAAGCTAAGCCATAGCTTTTTGATAAACCGAATAAGGAAATAGTGTTTCTAAAAGTCCCTGGAATTGTCGCGATTGGTTTTGCAATATTTTCTTCTTTAAATGTTACATCGCGATACACTAAATCATCAATTACAAATGTTCCTCTTTCTTGGCATACACGAGCAATACCTTCAAGTCTTTTTATTTCACTTTCACCCATTACTTTACCTGTTGGATTTGATGGATTAGTATTAAGATAAGCAATAACTCTTGGAACATATCCTTTTCTTCTATTATATACTTTTTGGAGTGCATCATTTATTTCATCAATTTTAGATGCTAGTTTTTCTGGATTTGCTAACCATCCATCCTCTTCTTCAAGTGGAAATATTTCAACCTCTGCTCCTGCTCTTTCAGCACGAATTGTAAAAAGTCCATAATTTGGTCCAGGAATTAAAACTACGTCTCCAGGTTTTGCAATAATATTAATAATCATATTGAATGCGATAGAAGTTGATGGTAAGAATGTAATATTATGAACACATAAACCATGAGAATCAATGTCTTCATATGAATATGGCATATCATTTCTAAAACCTAATGATTCAACATAATCTAAAAGTACAGCACGTATGTTATCGTCTCCTTCAGTGTAGGGATATTTAAACATAAGTGATGTATCAAGAGATTCTTTCATTCGCTTAATTGATAGAGGGAATGGTTTAAAGTTAGTGGGATTCCCACCTCCAAGATCGATATCTTTTTTTACTGTGATAAATTCATCTCTTACTTCATATCCATAAAAATCTATTGCATCAGCTATTTCTTGAACAGTTGGATTAAAAAAGTCTCCATCTATTCTTTTACCAATATCTGGTAAACCAAATCTTCTTTCTCCAAGTGTAGGATTCTCTCTTAAAAGTCTATCTATTGCTTCTGATTTTTTTAGCATAAAAACACTTCCTTTTTGTATAATTATAATACCATACTTATATCTTAATATGTATGTTTTTTTATCAAATATGTTGCGGCATAAACAAATATGTGTTAAAATAATTGCGTTAGCTTGAAAAAACACCTAGGGGATTGGTGTAATGGTAACATAGGAGTCTCCAAAACTTTTGCTGGGAGTTCGATTCTCTCATCCCCTGCCACTTTGAACATAACACTTTAAGTGATAAATATAAAAACACATTAGGTAGTCTGATGTGTTTTTTATTTTTTGAAAAAATTTATTCTAAAACAATTCTTTTTCTTGGGCTCTCCCTCAATTGAATTTTTTTATCATATTCTCTTAAGAGTTGCTTATAATCATCTTGATGTGATTGATTTTTGTCAATTCCATATAGTTTATTTAGTATGCATGATAGTTTAAAGTACACTACATCATTTATTTCCATTCCTTGAAATCCTGAAAGATAATATTTGTTTTCCTGCCAATTTGGAATATAATTACTTAATATTTGATAGACTAGTTCAACCATTTCTTTTTTATTAATAATTTTTTTATGTTTATAAATGTTTAATATTCTTTGATGAACTAACTTTATTACAATTGATATTAATTCATCTTCATATTCTTTATAAAGACCAGCATCTTTAAATTTATCTATCATACTACTTGATGCTGATAATACTCCACGAAGTGCATTACTTCTTGTTACTTGTAACTCTTTTGCTGATGTACTATCCTTAGATAATCCACGCATGCAATAGGAATATAATATATCATTTGTATGAATCATTTTTCTTGATGATGCTAAGGCATAGTATACTACTTCCATATCTTCATAAATTATTTGGTTAGATTTTTCCATAAAATATGATAAGCAGCTAATATGCCAAACCTTATCAAGAAGAGAACAAGTAACATTAGTAAAATCCTGTTTATCTTCTAGAAAGTCAATTTTATTCTTTTTCCATTTTCTACTATTAAAGGGAACTCGATTATTTGGAAGATAAACAGTCATTCTACCATTTGCAGTTAAAACATTATTATCTTGCATTGAAAATACTAACTTAACTATATTGTTAATATTTGCTACATCATCACTGTCGACAAAACAGAAATATTCTGTGTTTACTTGTTTTAAACCAGTTTGTCTTGCACTAACAGTTCCCTGATTATCTTGATGTATTGCTTTGAAGTTTGGATGTGTTTCACAATATTTATCAATTATCTCTTTAGATGAATCAGTTGACCCATCATCAACTACTATGACATTTACTAGAGGATGATTAACACTTTCAAAACATCTTAAAAGATAAGATTCTGTATTATATACAGGAATAATAACAGTTAATACTTTTTCCATATAAACACTCCACCTAAAATTCCCATTATTATAGCATTTTTAATCTATTTTCACAAATATTAAAAAAGCATTTATTAATTCATGAAAAAACACCAATAAATAATTGGTGCTCATTATTATTTTTTATGTTTAATTTTCTTTTTAAACAAGAACATTACTTCTCTTTCTTCTACTGGTCCTAAAGAAAAGTTTACTTTTGGGTCATAGCTATCAAAGTTTTTCTTTGGTATTATTCTATTATATTCTGTTGGTGCATCGTTTACAA